>CAUPVH010000116.1:0-5796 GCA_963514635.1 uncultured Prevotella sp.
ATATCCTTCCTCTTTTTCAGTCTTGTGCTGCTGAGCGACACAGGCAAACAGCTAGACTTGCAGCATAACCAGAGCGTTATCGACTTTTTTAGCTCGTTCGATGTGAACAGCTATTTCACGATATTGATATTCTTGTTGATTGGTACGGTTATCACCACCCTCGTGCAATCGTCGGCCGCAGTGATGGCCATCACCATCCTTTTGTGTTCAACGGGCGTGCTGCCCATCCACTTGGGTATCGCCTTGGTGATGGGCGAAAACATCGGAACTACTGCAACAGCCAACCTCGCAGCCTTGGGAGCCAACACGCAAGCGCGCCGAACAGCAATGGCACACTTGGTGTTTAACGTCATTGGTGTGGTGTGGGTGCTCATCGTTTTCTACCCGTTTGTGAACATGATTTGCGACATCGTGGGCTATAACCCCGAAGGACCGAAGCTTACGCAAGCCGAACTAGCCGTTAAATTGCCTATTGTGCTGGCGGCTTTCCACACCTGTTTCAACCTATTTAATACGGGTATACTTATCTGGTTCATACCGCAGATAGAGAAATTGGTGTGCATAATCATTAAACCGAGCAAGAAAGACGAGGAAGAGGAGTTCCGCCTTCGTTTCATTCAGGCGGGCATTATGAAGACGCCCGAGCTGTCGGTGCTAGAAGCGCATAAGGAGATTAGCAGCTTTGCAGAACGTATGCAACGCATGTTCGGCATGGTGCGCGAGTTGCTCGGCACACGCGATGACTCGAATTTCGCCAAGCTTTACTCGCGCATAGAAAAGTATGAGAACATATCCGACAACATGGAGCAAGAGATTGCCAAGTATCTGAGTGCGGTGAGCGATGCACACCTGAGCGACGATACGAAGGGAAAAATACGCGACATGATGCGCGAGATTACCGAATTGGAAAGTATCGGCGACAGTTGCTATAACCTTGCGCGAACGATTAGCCGACTGGTAAACTCGAAGGAGGACTTTACCGAAAAGCAATACGAACGCATCCACCAGATGTTCGAGCTTACCGACGATAGCCTTTCGCAGATGAACATCATCATCCGCGGACGTAAGGAGTACTTGGACACTACCCGTTCGTTTAACATCGAAACCGAGATTAACAACTATCGCAAACAACTTCGTAACCAAAACATCAACGACATCAACAACCACGAGTACACCTATAATGTGGGAACGATGTATATGGACATCATTAACGAATGCGAAAAGCTGGCCGACTATGTGGTGAACGTGGTTGAGGCCCGCATGGGTACACGCAGGGTTGAGGCTTAAACTAAGGGCGTTTGCGATGGTTTAAGCTAAAAAAGCTAAGCTTTGTAAGCATAACCATCAGGCAACGAACAGCCGCATGCGGCGTAAGTGCATCGGCACAAGCGGCTTGTAGCGACACTATAAAGGTGCTTGTGCTGATGCTACAAGGTGCTTGTACTGGCACTACAAGCGGCTTGTAGCGCAACTACAAGATATGACTTGGTCTTTTTTAGCATGCCTGCTTGCGTTAGGAATGTAGGTTGTACGTAGGCTTGATTAAACGGACTGACGATGCTGTTGCATGGTAGGCCGAGTGGCTTAGGCAGCGCAATGCGTTCTTAGTAAGCGTGTTTCTGCTATTTAGCCCGCACCAATCGTCTTTTTAACTATTTTTCACCAGTGCCCCCTTGCTCGCTATTGCCAAAGCGGGTAATAATATATAATTTTGTAGTTTGTAAGCTTACACATTATTTATATATAATACACAACACTTCGTATGAAAAAACTAGTGATTATTCGCCACGGCGAAAGCGAGTGGAACCAGAAGAACCTGTTCACGGGTTGGGTAGACGTGGAACTTTCTGAAAAGGGAAAGGCAGAAGCAAAACGCGCCGGCGAACTGATGAAAGAGGCCGGACTTGACTTCGACGTGTGCTACACTTCGTACCTAAAACGCGCCATCAACACGCAACAGATTGCTCTTAAAGAGATGGAACGCGAATGGTTGCCCGTTATCAAGTCGTGGAGACTGAATGAACGCCACTATGGAGCACTCTCTGGACTGAACAAGAAGGAGACCGCAGAGAAGTATGGCGACGAACAGGTGCACATCTGGCGCAGAAGTTTTGATGTTCGTCCGCCCCAAATGGAAGAGGATAACGCTTACTCGGCACGCAAGAACCCCGATTATCGCAACGTTCCTGTTGAGGATGTTCCCATGTGCGAGAGCCTTAAAGACACCATCGCACGTACCGTTCCTTATTTCGAGAACGAGATTAAGCCCCTCGTAATGGAAGGAAAGCGCGTGTTTATCGCTGCTCATGGCAACTCGCTGCGTTCGCTCATTAAGTATTTCGAGAATATATCAGACGAGGATATCATCAATGTTGAGATACCTACGGGTACGCCATTAGTTTACGAATTTGACGACGACTTTAAGGTAACTAACAAGTATTACTTGAAGTAAGCCTCAAAAAAACATAAAGCTAGGTGCATAGCAAGCCTAGGACACTTTTAAAAAACTGCACCCCAACCTTCTCTTAGTAAGGTTGGGGTGCAGTTTTTGTAAGGCATGCTCACGCCTATCAACGCGTTCGTCATTGGTTTTGATTGTCGGTGTGCTCTTCGCTGAAAGCGGCGGCTTCGGCCGCAGCGATGATTTCTTCGCGCGACTGTTGGCGAGCCGTGATATGACTGAGGTCGAATTCTGGGTCGTCGTCAAAGTCCAGCGTTTCTGCTGCCACTTCTTCGGGTTCCCTTTCAGTGTAAAGGCGATGCTGTTTTTCCTTTGGTTGGTCTTTGGGTTTATCGTCCCTAAACACTTCCATCGGTTTTTCTTCCGCCTTTTCGTTGGTTCGTCTTTCTTGTTTCTTGGGTTTTTCTTCGGTCGTATTTTGTGCATCGGCATCGCTTGCCGCCTTGTCGCGTTGCGCTTCATTGCGCGGTTTACGTTCGTTAGCACGCTCCGCCTTCTTTTCTGCGGCGCGTTCTTCCGAACGTTCGTTTGTGCGTTCCGTGGCAGAACGTTCAGTGTTCTGGGCTGTTGGCTGGTTGGCTTTCGCCTTGTTTGCCTCGTTTGCCGTATTCTTTTCCCGTTCTTTTTGTGCCGATTGCGTTCCGTTTGCGGGTTTTTCAGGCTGCTTCGGTGTTGTTGCGGCCTTGTCGTTACCCTCCGCGTTGCCCTCGTTCTTTGTTCGTTCGGCCTTGGCAGCAAACACTCGGTCGATGAATTGCGGCTCTTTTTTCAGCCTTTCGAGCGTAAGTTTCGATGCCAGCTGCTGACTTTCCTTCTTGCTATACCCCCGTCCGTTGCATCCTTCGATGCCTTCCAGGTGTACGCAGAACAGAAAAAACGGGCTGCCGTTCTTGTCCTTGCCCTGCTCTTTTACGATAAAGTCGAGCTTCACGCGGTTTTTCTGGCTCCATTCAATAAGCTTGCTCTTAAAGTTTACCTCCTTATAGGCCACCTTATCAATGTTAATCATCTTGGCTAAGATGCGCTTTTCCATAAATCGCATGCAGCTAGAATAGCCGCGATCAAGATAGATGGCTCCCACCAGAGCCTCGAAAGCGTTGCCGCCCATATAGCTGTTGTGCGATGAAGTGTGGCCAGAGGAGAGTATCAATCTGCTGATACCCATCTCTTGCGCCAGCCTGTTAAGCGTTTCGCGCTGTACAAGTTTACTTCGTGTGTTGGTAAGAAAGCCCTCCCTTTTGCCGGGGAAGTGTCGGTAAACAATGTCGCCCACGATGGCGTCGAGTATGGCATCGCCCAGAAATTCAAGCCTCTCGTTGTTTACGGGCTTGCCGTTTGCGCCTCGGCGCATTACGCTCTTGTGCATCAGAGCGAGCTTGTAGTAGCTAATGTTTCGCGGATAAAACCCAAGAATCTCAAATAAAGACGAGTAAAGCTCCTTTTCCTTGCGGAAAGGGAGCCTCACTCTGTCGATAAGATTACTCAGCATACTTCTTGAAGATAACACAAGCGTTATGTCCGCCAAAGCCAAAGGTGTTGCTAAGTGCTGCACGCACCTCGCGCTTTTGAGCCTTGTTGAACGTGAAGTTGAGGTTGTAATCAATGTTTTCGTCCACGTCGTCGTCGTCGTGGTTAATGGTTGGGGGTATGATGTCGTTCTGAACGGCTAGCACTGTGGCCATTGCCTCTACTGCGCCAGCTGCTCCGAGCAAGTGCCCCGTCATTGATTTGGTTGAGCTGATGTTGAGTTTATAGGCTGCATCGCCGAAAAGTTCCTTGATGGCCTTTGCCTCCGAGATGTCGCCCACAGGTGTCGACGTGCCGTGCACGTTGATGTAGTCGATGTCTTCGGGTTTCAGCCCGGCATCTTCCATTGCGTTTTGCATCACCAATTTGGCCCCTAGTCCTTCGGGATGGCTAGCCGTGATGTGGTGTGCATCGGCACTTGCGCCCTCGCCAACCATCTCTGCGTAAATCTTAGCACCGCGAGCCTTGGCGTGCTCCAATTCTTCTAGGATGAGACAGCCTGCTCCTTCGCCCATAACAAAGCCGTCGCGACTCTTGCTAAATGGGCGCGATGCGTGCTCAGGATCATCGTTACGCGTGGATAGCGCGTGCATTGCATTAAACCCGCCTATGCCGCAGCCACATATTGCAGCCTCGGCACCACCGCTAACAACCACGTTGGCCTTGCCCAAACGAATGAGGTTGAAGGCATCTGCCAAAGCATTGGTAGATGATGCGCAAGCCGAAGTGGTGGCATAGTTAGGCCCGTGCAGGCCGTACATGATGGAAATGTGTCCCGCAGCGATGTCGGCAATCATCTTGGGGATGAAGAAGGGGTTGAACTTGGGTTCCTCGCCGAGGTGTTGCCCATAGTAAGTAACTTCCTCTTCAAAGGTCTTGATACCGCCGATGCCAACGCCGTAAACCACGCCAATGCGGTTACGGTCTTCTTTTTCCATGTCCAAGCCGCTGTCTTTGATGCCCTGCATGGCCGCGATGATGGCCAATTGGGTGTAGCGGTCCATCTTGCGTGCCTCCTTACGGTCGATATAGTCGGTCACGTTGAGGTTTTTCACCTCGCAAGCGAACTTGCTTTTGAAATTGGTGGCGTCGAAATGTGTGATGGGTGCTGCGCCACTCTTACCGGCCAACAGGTTAGCCCACGTCTCTTCGGGCGTGTTGCCAACGGGGGTAACGGCTCCAAGACCCGTCACTACTACTCTTTTTAACTCCATTGAAATGAAAAATATTGCTTTTTAAGGGCGTTTCAACCAAACGCTGCGAGTGGAAAAGAAAAGGTCGTTAATAGCAATACGCGTGTACCTTCGCTGTTCCACCCTCTTGATGCGAAAGTTGAAGTCGGCCTTGTTGTTAATCCCCTTGGGGAAATGTTGAGTTAAGAGTTTTTGGTTATGGCTCCGGCTCAGTGCCAGAGGCCATAACCAAAAGCTTGTCACTTTACTTTGCGTTTTCTTCGATGTAAGCGATAGCGTCGCCAACGGTGCCAATCTTCTCAGCCTTGTCGTCGGGAATAGAGATACCAAATTCCTTTTCGAACTCCATGATGAGTTCAACAGTGTCGAGCGAGTCTGCACCAAGGTCGTTGGTGAAGCTTGCTTCTGCCTTTACTTCTGCTTCGTCTACACCAAGTTTGTCAACGATGATAGCTTTTACTTTCGATTCAATTTCAGACATAATTGTAAAATTTAATAGTGTTTGTAAATAAATTTCATCCGATTATTTCGGGTGCAAAGGAAATCATTTTTATTCATACTCACAAGCATTTCACTAAAAAAAGCACCCTTCATTGCACATATACCCCCCTATTG
>CAUPVH010000117.1:0-5779 GCA_963514635.1 uncultured Prevotella sp.
AGCATGGGCTTTGGCTACAAACTTGGCGTGGACTTGCCTGGCGAAAAGCGCGGACTGATACCCAATGCAGCCTTTTACGACAAGGCATATAAAGGTTCGTGGAACGGACTTACCATCATCTCCATCTCTATCGGGCAGGGCGAGGTGAACCTAACGCCCCTACAAATAGCCAATCTTAGTGCAACTATCGCCAACCGCGGCTATTATTATGTGCCTCATGTGGTGCGTAAAGTGCAGGGCGAGCAGCTGGATACGCTTTATCGACGCAAGCATTACACCAAGGCCAACCGCAAAGCTTACGAATATGTGGTGCAAGGCATGCGCGCATCTGTGGTAGGCGGCACATGCCATGCGGCCAACAGGGCCGACTACTTGGTGTGCGGTAAAACGGGTACGGCGCAAAACCGCGGTCAAGACCACTCCGTTTTCATGGGCTTTGCGCCTATGGACAACCCTAAAATAGCCATTGCCGTGTACGTTGAAAACGGCGGATTTGGCGCCACTTACGGCGTGCCCATCGGCTCGCTGATGATGGAACAATACATCAACGGAAAGCTTTCGCCCATGTCTGAGGCGCAAGCAAGTGTTTACCAAAGCAGAAGGATAGCGTATGGCAAGAGCAACAGATAGGCAACTCAGCATGCTTGGGTCGTTGGATTGGTGGACGATTGGCATCTACCTCGCGCTCCTAACCTTTGGTTGGGTGAGCGTTTGCGGTGCCAGCTACACCTACGGCGACACCGATATATTTAGTCTCGACACGCGTTCGGGCATGCAAATCGTGTGGATTGGCACGTCCATCTGCCTTGGCTTTGTGCTACTCACCCTCGACGACCACTTTTACGACACCTTCGCGTTCGTTATTTATGGCGGCATGTTGCTGCTGCTCTTTGCCACAATCTTTAATCCGCACGAGATTAAGGGTTCGCGTTCGTGGCTCGTTTTGGGTCCCTTGCGCCTGCAACCAGCCGAGTTTGCCAAGTTTGCCACAGCCTTAGCCGTAGCCAAACTGATGAGTACTTACGGCTTTACCCTGAACAATTGGAAACATTTTGCCTCTGCCTGCCTTGTGGTTATATTGCCCATGATTTTCATTGTGGCGCAAAAAGAAACGGGTTCGGCCTTGGTTTACGTCTCGTTCTTCCTCATGTTCTATCGCGAAGGCATGTCGGGCAGCTTCCTTTTCACGGGTGTGGCGATGGTGATATACTTCGTTGTGGGCGTTCGGTTTGAAGAAGTGATGCTGTGGGAAACGCCAACGTCGCTTGGTCGTTTCATCGTTTTGCTGCTTGTTCAGCTGTTTACGGCTGGCATGGTGCGCAGTTACACCAACGATCGCGGCCGAACCACGCGCCTTGTTGCGCTCGGAATACTCTTCACGGGTGTCTGCCTGCTGGTGTCTAAGTACATTGTGGCTTTCGATGTAACCATCGTACAGCTTGTTTTAACGGCTGCCTTGGTGTGTTGGCTGATTTATCGTTGGCTCAGCGCGCGCATTCGCAACTATTTTTACGTGGCACTCTTTGCCGTAGGCTCGGTGATGTTCTTCTATTCGGTAGACTATGTGCTTAACGAAGTGATGGAACCTCACCAACGGGTGCGCATCAACGTGTTGCTAGGACTGGAAGAAGACCTTGCCGGTGCTGGATATAACGTACACCAAAGCGAGATAGCCATTGGGTCGGGTGGACTTAAAGGAAAGGGCTTTCTTAACGGAACGCAAACCAAATTGAAGTTCGTGCCAGAGCAAGATACCGACTTTATTTTCTGCACCGTAGGCGAAGAAGAGGGCTTTCTGGGTTCGGCTGCCGTGCTGTTACTTTTCCTTGCACTGATATTACGACTCATCAAGTTGGCCGAACGGCAACCATTTAAGTTCGGTCGCATATATGGTTATTGCGTGTTGAGCGTGTTTCTATTCCACCTCTTCATCAATGTGGGCATGGTGTTGGGTCTTACTCCCGTTATCGGCATCCCCTTACCGTTTTTTAGTTATGGCGGTTCCAGCTTGTGGGGATTTACGCTTTTGCTCTTTATCTTTTTGCGAATAGACGCCAGTCGCAACAAGTCGCGAAGGCAATAAACCATTTCGCCTCGTGTATTAAGGCATGTTCTGAAAATTCCCCGCAAAGGTTTAGTTCTTGTTCCTCGTTTTGCTCTTCATTGTCTTTTTGCTTTTATCTGGCATCTTTTGCTTTCTCTTTCAGAAAGCATAGTGCGCTATGCTCCTTCAAGAAGCAAGCAAAACTTGTTCAGCTAAAAGCTAAAAATACAGCAAAGGTAATTTTTAGAACCTGCCTTAACCTGGCCTTTGCAGGATTTTTCGGTCTAGCTTTCTTTCCATTTCCCCGCTTTTCGCATGCGTGGCTGATGGTGTAAGTCGTGTGTTTTGCACCATAGCTCACCATCGTGAAACTACTTTGTATGGCCGTCTCATACATTGTTATTTCGCTACAAGCCTCTTGTAGTGCGGCTACAAATGGTTTGTAGTGGCACTACAAAATAGTTGTAGGGCCACTACAATTTGCTTGTAGCAGCCCTACAAAGGCCTTTGTACGGCAAGATAATCAAGAAATACCCTTACTTATTTCATGCAAACAGACTTGGTTTCACTTCTTTCGTTAAAAAAGAGAGGGGCTGGGTAGAGGCTAGCTGTAAGGCCGTTTGCGCCCATTTACTTCACCACATACTTCTTTTTGCCGATGATATACATGCCTTTGGGCAGCGTTTTCAGGGCGGTATCTATGTCGGCAGTGTGGCCCAATGCCTTTCCGTCTATCGTATATACGGGCAGGCTCTTGGCTGTTGGCGTGCTTTGAAAGGGCGATGTGATGCCTGTTGTTACGGGTTTTACAACGCCTAGCAGCCCCTCAGCCGTATAATAGCCGCCATTTTCAAAAGGCAGGTCGGCCGTTTGGGGAGAGCCGTTGTTGCTGAAAATAATTCCTTCGTTACCAGATGGGCTTGCTTGCTTGTTGTTATTCCAAGTCCACTTCCACACATGCGTGCCATTTGCTGTGGTTCCAACCTTTGTACAGGCAGCACCAGGCCAGTTTCCACCCGTGTAATTATAGCCTTTGTCCCATTGCCAGCAAGTTATTGTGTTGTTCCAGTTGGCCGGAGCCTCAAAGAAAGCACATCTTTCGCCTTTCTTAACCTTGCAGAAATCGGGTGCGTTAAAGCCTGCATCTTCGCCCATGATGGCTTTAACGGCGGTGAGGTCTACGCCATCGCTTACGTATAGCTTATATTTAGGGCCTTCTACGGCCAGTTGGTAGCCCGCTGTTTGGGCGTTGTTCACCTCGCCCAGCAGCAACAAAGCCTTACCCTTGGTGCCTTGTGTGCATAGCACGAACCCATTTGCAGAGGCCTCGGCCTTAACAATCTGGCTTTGGTTGGTTAGTCCCACGGCCTTGCGTGTGGCAATAAGGCGTTTCAGCGATTGCTTGTACATCTTCCATCGGCGCAGAAATCCGAAGGGCGTGCCGGGCATGGTAAGTATGTAAGCGTGGGCCGCCAATACGTTGGCATATAGTTGGGCACCGCCGTTTTCTTTGGGGCGGCCCGTATCGTGATTGTCTACAAAGGTAACGGCGTAACGACTATAAGCTTGGTCGGCGGCAAGCGTAGCATCTGCAAGCCTGCCCCAACGGCCTTGTCCAAAGGCATCGTTGATGGCATACTTCATGGGGAAGTCGAAGGCGGCGCTTTGTATGGCACCGTTTGCGCGCGTTCCGTCAATCCATCCTTTTACCTTTTGTACGTCGCCATCCCAATATTCGCCCACCGAGAACTTGGGATTGGCAGACGTATTGTACTCGCCTATGTAGTGTGCGGCATAGCCTTTCACCATGTCGTACCTGAAACCATCGTACCCTAAGTCGGTAAGCAGGAACGAAAGATAGGCCTTGATGTTGTCGCGAACGTTCTGTCGGGTGTGGTCTAGGTCGCGACCGCCCCCGAAATCGTCGCCCGTGTCGGCTGCACCCGTTACGTTATAGCCGTTTGCTTTTGTGTTCCCACCGTCGTCGTTGGCGCAGATGTCGGCCAAAGTCCACGTCATGGTCTTGCCTTTCCATTTCTCTGTGGGGAAGTCGCACCAGTTGGTGTTGCCTGCCCGGTGGTTAATCACCACGTCTTCTATTATTCCCGTTCCCTTACTTTTAAAGGTTTTAATCATTTTGCGCAGTTCTGCCTCGGTGCCGAAAGCGCTTAAATGGTTGAACCACCAAATGGGAAGGTAGCCCATTTGCATGTGGGTGGTGTTGCAATAGCCCGATTGTGGCACCCATATTTGGTTAAAGGCTGCCGACAACTCGGTGGCCTGAGCCTCTAATGTGGTCCAGCGGGTGTCGTCGTAGCTGTCCCAATAAAATCCTTGGAGCATCACACCGTCATAGTTTTGTGGCCATCCTTGGGCCAAAGCCTTGGTGCAAACCGTTAGCAACAAGGCTGTTAAAAGTGTAAAGAGCTTTTTCATAAGTTTTTAGTATTGATTGTCTGGGGGCTAAGTTCGTAATAATTTGCGTATGATGATATGTTAAACGAACGATAAGTTGCGCTCTTTTTGCGCAACCGATTGCGCAAATGGGCGTTTCTTCGCCTTCGCGTTGAGCTGCAATGGCTTGGCTTTGGGTGTAAGCTCATGGGCTTTGCTGCCTATTGCCGCAGCCCCATGCGTGCGAATGAATGGTTAAGGGCGTTGTTTGGAGGTTGAAAATGGTCAAAGGTTTGGGCACTTACAACTCGCAAACTGAACTAAATTCTCCTTTTTATGGTATTGCAAAAACAAATCTGATACGTTTATTAGGTATGTAAAATAAAAAATGTATCTTTGCAAATAGTGGGGGCGAATAAGCCTTTTAGGCGGTTTTTAAACATGCCTTTACTTATCAAACTTATATACAATGAAACAGATTATACGCTTAACAAGCTGCACAAAGGCGGCCAATGAGAATGAAATGACGAAAAAAAGGGTGGGGCAAGGCCTGTTAAAACTAGCCTTGTTCTTCGTAATGCTTTTCGCGATGGGCTCTTCTAGTGTCTTGGCGCAACAGGCAAAAGGCTCGGACGAGGCTCAATTTGCTGCGAAAATGGACAAGGCGAAGTGGAAAAAATCAGGCTTGGGCTTTACTTATCCCAGCTTTTTTGTCGCTCGCGAAGTGTACGACGACGACATTCCTACCCTTTATTACACATATAGTTGGCGCAAGGTGTTGCTGGGATACTGCTCGCTTGGTGCATGGGCGGTGGTAGACGATAACTTCCCAAATGAGGGACAGCAGCTTATTGACAAGGTTAAGATGAAAAAAATCACTTATAAGCCTAGGGGTAAAGGCGTATTTTCGGGCTTAACCAACGATGGACGCATATTTTACTTGAAGTGTAAACCCACAGAGGGAGGTATGGTTACGCATTTGGAAGTGCTGGCTTTAATCTATCCCAAGAGTTATCAAAAGAGCGTGGACGTGCTGATTAAGCAGATTGCCAGCTGGTAGCTAGCAACGCTTGTCTGTTTTGCCATTAGGTAGTGGCTTTACAACAGGCGGCCGTCTGGTATAAGATGGTGTTTAAGTTGCAATAGGATATAGCCCCTCTATAAATGGCATCATCGTACACTAAGATAGTACAAAAATAGAGAAAGGAAACCGATGAAACCAAACGGAAAGAATATTTGCGCAGCCTTAAAGCAGGTGAGAAAGCGCGTGGCCGACACCAACGGCATTGTGTACACCCCCAAAGAATGCCACTTTGAGGGCGATTGCAACGGCACTTGCCC
>CAUPVH010000118.1:0-5775 GCA_963514635.1 uncultured Prevotella sp.
AGATGCTATCAATCCAGCTTGGTGGAACAAGGAGGTAACGGAGCTGTTGTTGGGAGATTATTCCAGCCGTAAGTATAAACTTTTCGTGATGCACATCGACCCGACAGCGTCACTGAACGAGAGTATGTTATCTGATGCTCCTTGGAAAGCAAGGAAACTTGTACTGAAGTTTAAGGAATGGTTGGGCAAACATCCCGACCAGGCCGTAGAAGAAGATGGTTCGCCAATGACCGTTAAAATATGACACCTTTTAAAACAGAAAATTATGCGGAACTTTAAATATGCATTCGTTGCAATGCTTATGCCGTTGATGTTGGCATCTTGTTTTAGTGACGAAGGAAATTACGAATACGAGTCGTTGAAACCGCCCACATGGCTCGATAATTTTATGAATAAGCCAATACAGGTATTGGTTTATGGGGGACGACCCGTAAAGCTGGATGGCTCGCGATACTTCAATTGGGGCAAGCTAGATTCGTTGCAGCGTAGCCAAGAGGTGCGCTATGAATGGCGAATGAACGGGAAAGTATATAGCACGGAATTGAAAGAAGAGATGACCACCGACGAGTTCCTGAAAAGAATGGGGCTCGAAGAGATGCCTGTCAAGGAGCAGTCTGGTGACTTCTCTATCATCGAGAAGTCTTCAGGTGTGACATTCAAAGTAAAATGCACACTGTTTTTTAAACCTGCAATTGGTGGTGGCGACTTTGTTGTTTATTCCGCCATGGGGCCCAACATGCCAAATGTGGGTAAGCTAACAGTGTTTAGGCTTAATTACTTGAAGGAACAAGGTAAGTTGAAAGAAAACTTTGAGTTTGGCAAGTATATGGTAGAAAATGTTCCTGGAACGCCTCGTTCTTTGGATGTGGCTGTTGCGAAGAACGTTGGTGCTGCTGGCTCGCTCACGTTGATAACCGAAGAAGGCGATGCTATGGTGTATAATGCGGGAAAATTGAAGAAGGAATGGGATTTAAGTTCGCAGTTTGCCGATGGTACGCCCGATAACTTTAAGGTTAGTGGACGTAAGGACCAAGAAGATGGTGGTATGAATACGCCTGCCTTGACTTGGGTAGCCACGCAAGATGGACGATTGTTCTCACGCCAGTTTGGTAAGAACTATTTGGGAGGTAAGTTCATCACCGAACCATATTATATAGACTCATTGGGCTATAAGATTACTAAATTCGGACATACGAATTGGGGAGTGACCAATATTCCCTGTTATGATGAGAAGAACCGAAGGGTTGTTTTAGCAACTACCACAAACTCCTCGGACTTTTATAAGTATCGTAGTTTTGTGGTAACACTTCATTCTGACCAATTCTATTCCCCTGCGGAGAAGATGCCCCAAGATGCGAACGTGTATTACCTTACGACGATGAATGGAGACGAGTACCATGACAACCGTAACAGTTGGTTCCAAGCTTACTACACTACAGGAGGTAAATCTATGGTAGCTTGTTTCGCCGTAGACAATTATGCGCGCCGATTGACTTACACGATGAACTATATGAGTCCATATGAGATACCAGGACACTTGTTTACAAAAGAGACGGTGTTCTTGACGGCGTCGGGAGAACATCTTAGTGGAAGTTCTTCAAAAGCCTATACGGACTTGTTCTCAGAAGGGCAGGACATTTATGGCATTGAACGAGACGCCAATAGAACAACTTTTGGCGCGAGTGAAGTAACTATTAAGAAAATCCCTTTGGAAGGAATAACATCTAAGATCACCTATATGGTATATGATGTTATGGACTATTGGATAGGGCTTGACAAAGAATATCCCCATCTAGTGGTGGGCTGCGAAAATGGCGACGTGCTTATTTACTACGCCGTTCCTGTTACGCATCCACGATTAGTGAAGAAGTATAACGTAGGTGGACGCGTATGCGCCATCAAGCAAGTGGCTATGCCTAGTGGTTATCTTGACTTATATTAATACAACAACACGGTCACCCCTTACCCAAGGTGGTGGGGTGGCCGCAAAACAAAAACAGATAAAATGCAGAACATGATGGTTTTAAAGAGAAGTGCCGGCGCACTGATGATGCTGTTGGCTGGCGCGTTTGCCGTGCAAGCGCAAAGTGTAGATAAGGTAAGCCTAAACGTTAGCGTGGCCAACAAGGGTGGCGCGCCAACTGTTACACTCAAAAAGTCGCCCGAATGCCAGGCCTATTGCCTAGCACTGTTCACATCAGACATTGCCGGAATCATCAAAGACGAGGTTGTTGACGGATATTTCACCGGTCAGAAGAAACCCCGATACACCGACAACGCCAAAGATAAGAAACTGGTAGACTACGGATTGGTGGTTGTTCCAGAGAAAGAATACACCCTCATCGCCCTTGGTTACGGCAAGGACGGCAAGCCCGGCAAGGTGTCTCGCACGCAGTTTACCGCTCCTCGCAGACAAGGTTTCGCCTCGGCGCAGGTGCTGGCACAGGTAATAAACATCGGACCCGACAGCGTTACGGTGAAGTTTACGCCCAACACCGACGTGGCTGGCTACGCCTTATGTCAGTTTGAGGGCGGAACCATCGAACAAACGGTGAAAGAGCACGGCCCCATGATGGGTTTCTCTAACGCTTACGACATGATTAAGCAGTTCAGCGGCAAAGACTACACCACCGAAAAGCAACACACTTGGCGCGAGATGGTGCCCGATGCCAACTACGAACTCTGCGTGTTGGCATGGGATAAGAATGGTGTCTTCCAGGAGATAACCAAGGTTCCCGTTACCACGAAAAAGCTTGGCGGACCCGGCGAAGCCACAGTCGACATTAAGATTGGCGAGTTTGGCGGCAGCAAGAAAGGCGGCTACTATCAAGATGTAGTGTATTCGCCCAACGACCAAGCATCGTTACACCGCGACATCATCATCACCGAAGAGGCCTTCAACAAGCCCGACATGGGCAATATCGGTGTTATCAAGATGCTGCAAACCGACCATCCCAAAGACATTTACTGGAACCAATACCGCGTGGACAGGGCTAGATGGAACGCCACACCGCTCACCACCTACTACGCTTGCTCGATGGCCAAGAACGTAGACGGCAAGTGGGGCGAGCTTAAAAAGGTGAAGTTCACTACCCCTGCCGCAAAAGAATAACGCGAAATCTATAAAGGCATGTTCTAAAAATTCCCCGCAAAGGTTCAATTGATGTTCCTTGTATTGCTCTTCACTGTCTTTTTGCTTTTATCTGGCATCTTTCGCTTACTCTTTCAGTCGCATAGTTCACTATGCTCCTTCAAGAAGTAAGCAAAACCTGCTCAGCTAAAAGCTAAAAATACAGCAAAGGTAATTTTTAGAAACCTGCCTAAACCGCTATTGATGAAACCTTGATTTTAGCTGGCAGATTTTGCTCATCGCTAGGGTTGTTCATGGCAAACCGTGTACCCTTAGCGAGAGCAAATGCTGCCCGCCTAGGCAACGTACGTTCTAAATGGGCGGCAACAGACAATCGCACAGGGCCATCTTACAGCTTAAAAGCTGATTCTAAAAAGCCAATATAAGGTTATTTCTGAAACCGGCCTTTGTAGATAAAGGCAGCCCTATTCCATAAAAGAGAATATTCAGAACAAGCCTTAAACCCAAATTAAGTAGCAGGTAGGACGAACCGCCCTCGGCACACATCTCCTCCATCCCAGCATCTCGCGCTATCCAACTATACATAACCTAGGGGCATTTCCTAACACTTTCGCCCCCATAACCTTGCGAATGCCGAACGAGATACAGCCGAGGCGGGCCTGCCGTGCTACGTTTATCTGGGGCAAAACGATGGCTTTGCACCGCTAACAAGTAACCGAATTATTGAAACAAGTAATGAGTAACCTAAAAACAATCCTGTCTGGCTGGGCACTCTTAGCCCTGCTTTTCCCCACCAACCTGCGTGGACAAGGCGTTAACCAGGCCCCACCCATCCCCGTGGACACCGCCGTAAGGATAGGCAAGCTGCCCAACGGACTGACCTATTACATACGCCATAACAACTGGCCCGAACATCGCGCCGACTTCTATATCGCACAGAAGGTGGGCTCGATACAAGAAGAAGAGAGCCAACGCGGACTGGCCCACTTCCTAGAACACATGTGCTTTAACGGAACAAAGCATTTCCCAGGCAACGAACTTATCCGTTACTTGGAAACGCTTGGCGTGAAGTTTGGCGGCGACCTCAATGCCTACACCTCCATCGACCAAACCGTTTACAACATATCCAACGTGCCTACCACGCGCCAGACGGCACTCGACTCGTGCTTGCTGATACTCAGCGACTGGGCAAACGCCCTCACTCTCGACCCTGCCGAGATTGACAAAGAGCGCGGAGTGATACACGAAGAGTGGCGCGAGCGCACAGGGCCTAACATGAGAATGCTCGAACGCAACCTACTTAAATTATATTCGGGAAGCAAATATGGCGCACGTTTCCCCATCGGACTGATGAGCGTTGTGGATAACTTCAAGCCAAAAGAACTGCGCGACTACTACGAAAAGTGGTATCACCCCTCCAATCAGGGCATTATTGTGGTGGGCGACATCGACGTGGCCCACACCGAGGCCATGATTAAAAAGCTTTTCGGCCCCCTGAAGAACCCCGACAACCAAGCGAAGATAGTGGATGTGCCCGTACCCGACAACGAAGAACCCATCGTCGTTGTGGACAAGGATAGGGAACAGGCCAACAGCTCGGTCGAAGTGTCGTTCAAACACGAGGCATGGCCCGATTCGCTCAAACGCAACGTAGACTATCTTTTGGCCAATTATGCCAAGAACATGGCCCTAGGCATGCTCAACGACCGCTATGCCGAGGCTGTACAAAACTCAACCAACTGTCCTTACTTGGGCGCATCGGCAGCCGATGGAACCTTCATCTTCGCCAAAACAAAGGGTGCTTTCACCATTAGTGCAACGCCGCGCGACATGGCTGGTACTGCCGCCGCATTGCAAGCCGCACTTGTCGAGGCTCATCGCGCCGCCAAGTTCGGTTTCACCCAAAGCGAGTACGACCGCGCCAAGGCCAACTTGCTTAGTGCATTGGAAAAGGCGTACAATGGTCGCGACAAGCGTGGCAACGCCTCGTTTGCCGACGATTACAAAGGCCATTTCCTCTCGCAAGAGCCCATCCCAGCCTTCGAAGACTATTACGAAATAATGAAACAGCTGGTGCCCAACATCCCGTTAACCGACATCAACGCCATATTGCCGCAGCTGTTGCCCGAGACCGATCGTAATATGGTTATCATCAACTTCAACAACGAGAAGGAAGGCAACGTATATCCTACGCCCGAATCCTTGTTGCAAGCTGTGCATACCGCACGCCAAACCAAGGTAGAACCCTACGTTGATACGGTGAAAGAAGTGCCATTGATGACCAAGTTACCCCGTCCTGGCAAGATTGTCAAGGAGAAAAAGAATACCGAACTGGGCTATACCGAGTTGAAACTGGCCAACGGCGTGACCGTTATATTGAAGAAAACCGACTTTAAGAAAGACCAAGTGAACTTTGCAGCAAGCGCACATGGTGGCAAGTCGCTTTATGGTCCGAAAGACTACACCAACTTGGCCGTATTCAACGACATTGTGTCCATCAGTGGCTTAGGTGGATTCCGCAGTATGGAACTACCCAAAATCCTTGCAGGCAAGATTGCCAGCGCAGGTCTTTCCATTGGCGATAAGTATATGGGTATGTCGGGTGGTTCGTCTAAGCGCGATGTCGAAACGATGTTGCAGCTGGCCCACCTATATCTGTCGGGTGGCATCACCAAAGACGAACA
>CAUPVH010000119.1:0-5769 GCA_963514635.1 uncultured Prevotella sp.
CATCTAGCATGTCTGAACGAAGGTTGCTTACGTCGCTGTTTTCTGACAAGTATTTACCATGAAACAACGCCAATGGGATGTTTAGCAATACGTTTAAGTCTAAACTATATGTTGTACCGATGGCCCACGATGTTGTCCAGCCTTCATCGGGTGCGAGCGATAGCCCGTAATCAAGTCGGTTACTCTTTTCTAAAACGTTCATGTCGTAGCTTTCCTTATTTTCCTAAAACCTCTTGAATATCTTTCATAATGGCTAATGCGGCAGCATAGCGATAGTTAATCAGCCCAAGTCCAATCCATGCCCCTTCTTCGTTTTCGTCAACAACGCGATTGTTCTTTAACTTAAAGAATCTACTTTTAGTCTTTTTGTTTCTTTCTTCTTGTTCTTCAACACGGTTGCACAGCTCAGTTTCTATATCCTGCCATTTCTCTTGTTGGGTTATGAGTTGTTGCACTTCTTTCAGGAACAAACGGGTTGTCGGCTTAACATTAACATCCTGCATACAGTTGCTAATGTCGAACCTCTTGTAATCTATCATTCTTTGTTCTAGTGTTTCATGCCAGACTGTTCCCCTGTCTCTTAGTTCTTGTATAACACTCTCTGCCGCATTTACTCGTTCCGCAAACCGTATGTTATAAGCGATATGTGGTCCATACAAGAACAGAGACAGGTCGTGAGCGGTTATCAAGTTTGCACGTAGCTCTTCATTCTCCACAAGCTTGTATGCTTTCTCTACAAATTTAATAAGCTCATTAGATGCTTGTTCGTTCCCTTCATCTTTTTTATAAGCTGCTCCTTTGTAAACTTCCCACACTCTATCATTGGTCAACAGCTCTGTTGCTAAGCTGTTGGGAGTATGCTTTATCAGTCGATCACGCAGTAGTTGTGCTTCAACAGGGGTTAGCGTTAATCCATTTTCTGTGATATTCTCTATCCAGTTATCTGCTGACCCCGCGTCAACAAGCCTTTGCTTGTTGTTTTCGCCTTGTTCCTTTACAGTGTCGTCACCTTGATTGCAAGAAAGTAACTCTTCTATTGTTGAGTGTTTGTCACGTAGCAATTGGTCTAACGTGCCGTCGTAATTAACAAGGTGTAGTGTTGTAATTCCGTTCCAGTAGATTTCTGATGGCTGTCTTTTTAGAACTCCGTCTTTTTTAAACTTACCAAAGTAACTCTCCTCTTTACGTTCTTTGAACGACTCGTAGAAATCAATAATGGTATTGTTAGTTTCAATCTCCACTCTGTTGAAATAGTCTTTTCCTGACTCCGATTTTCTTTGTTTACGCTCTCTGTCTAGTAGGATGTAAGGTGTAATAAAGAAATATTTGGCGCGGGTGTGAAGTGTGGAGTGTGGAGAAACCAGGAAACAGCTTGTTAGACATGGCATCACGAATAGTGCCAACGCCCAGTTCGTCTTGAACGCCGCCTTCTTCCATCAGTTCAATGAAACTCTTAACACGCTCTCTGTGTAGTGGCGAGAAATCTATCCAACCAATTTTCGATATCATTACTTAGTTTGTTTTCTGTTATTACTTAGTTTGTTCTTCATTGATGTAGGCATGTTCCCCCAAAAAACTTGATATAGAACAGAACCATTTTATTGTGCAGCCTCTTCCTTTTGTGTTTATGTTTGGTCTCTTTTCTTTGTTTTAGCAGTTGTATGATGTTTTTGAATAGGCTAAATTGGCTGAGATAATGCCTAAAAGTTCAGAGAGGACAATTCTTATAGCCAGCATAATGCACGTTATGCCACAGGCAAACTTTGTACTTAATGCTCTAGCATAGAGTGATATTTGCTTGCGTTACACGCTGTTTGCCTTATACAAGGCAAACAGCAATAAGGCGAATTGAACCATCATAATCAGTGGTATACCATACTTAAACTTCTTATGCAGCGTTTTATGATGCCACATTTTCATGCCAAACCATGAGCCAATGCTGCCACCAATGGCGGCAATGGCTAAAAGCGTGGGTTCAGAAATGCGCCATTTGGCATGCTTGGCCTTCCATTTGTCTATGCCAAACAGAACTAAGCCCAACACGTTGACGGCGATGAGGTAAACAAGAACGAGAGATAATGGAAACTCTTTCATCGTTCTAGTTAAATATTTTCTTCCAAATCCATAGTACGGTCACTGCCCCAAGTACGCAGAAAACGAAGTTGGTGAGATAACCTCTGCCAAACAATTCAATGTTCAACAAATGACTGATAAGCGTACCAGCATAGCTACCCACAACGCCTACGATAAAGTTCATGCAGCAACCTTTGCCCTCGCCGCTCATAATGCGGTTGGCAATGTAGCCAATCAAGAACCCAGTAAGTATGGGCCATGCTGTAAATTCTGCAATATGTTCTAACATAAGTCGTTGTTTTTAGCATCCCTTTCCGTCAAGGCTGCAAGCGGCACCTTCGGGAGCATCTTCTATAGTGATGTTGTCTAAGGCAAACTGTACGTTTCCGTCTTCTAACAAAAAGCATGGAATGCCAACGCTACCATGTTTCTTAACCTCTGCAAACGCAGGGTTGGAGTCGCGAAGTGCCAAGAATTGCTTTAAGTTTCTTACGTGTTCGCCAATATCTATCAATTCGTAGGCAGGATTATCCGCCAGCTGTGCCTTTACCTGAACGCAATCCGGACAGGTTGACATTACAAATACCTTAGTCATAATCTATTGTTTATCTATTATATTTTTAAACGTTACGTCATCGAAGCTGATTGGCGTTCTTTGACGTGAGTTTGATCTTTGCTCATGCAAAGTTACAGTAAATTATCTGAAATCCACCTTCTTGCATAATGTATCTGAAACTGCTCTTGTTTTGGTGTCGCATCCTTAGCCTAAGCTGTTATTAGCCTTTCAAAATAAACCAACAAACCTCCTTACCACGTTGCAATTGCTGTAAGGCTCTGCCATAAATCGCCTTAGAATTGTTAATAATGCTTTGAAGAAGGTCAGTTATTTATGCCAACTTAGCATAAGGTAGGGAAAATGTCGTAAATTAGCAATCGTAATTTTGTTGCAAGCGCCTTAAGCATTCAATGCAATAAACATGTTTCAACATTAAAAACCTCGGTTATGATAGACCAGATTATAAACCATAACAAGACTTTTGTAGCGCAAAAAGGCTATGAAAAGTATATCACGGATAAGTATCCAGACAAGAAATTGGCTGTGCTTTCTTGCATGGACACAAGACTTACCGAACTTCTTCCCGCAGCATTGGGACTAAAAAACGGTGATGCAAAGATTATCAAGAATGCAGGAGGCTTGGTTATTTCTGCTTTCGATTCGGCCATGCGAAGTCTTATTGTGGCCATTTACGAACTAGGTGTGAAAGAAATCATGGTGGTGGCTCACTCGCATTGCGGTGCTTGCCACATGAACTATGAGCATTTTCACCACGAAATGATTGCCCGTGGCATAACCGACGAAACGCTAAACACCATCCGTAAATGTGGAGTAGACCTCGACTCTTGGCTTGAAGGTTTTAAAGATACGCATACTTCTGTGCGTAAAACCGTAGATACCATCAAGACTCACCCGCTAGTTCCAAAAGATGTTGTGGTTCGAGGGTTCATCATTGATTCTGAAACGGGGGCGTTAGAAGAGATTTATTAGCTGCTGTCTGCTTTAAAAGCTGCCGTTTCCAACGGTTCATGTATTATTGCAGCCGATTGGGGTTGAAGGCGAAACACAGGGTAAAGCTTGAATGCCCTGCGCGTTTCGTTACCCTATATCATCAACTCGGTAAGGACTTAAACTCGTTCGCATCATTGCGCCCATCATGTTTTGCCTTATCGCTTATGCCGGCGCATAGATGTTGGCCCTATCTCGGAAATCGTCTGTTAACGATTTGTTAAATCGGTAAATATATTTTACAAAAAGCGTTCTTCGGCCGAACCGTTCTAGAAGAAAATACCCGCTAAAAGCCATATAAAATGTGCCTAAACGATGAATTTCGGGTAATTTTTGTGTACTTATCCCCTCCATTTTTGGCCATTTACTATGCTTTTGCATTTCTCTTTGAAGAAAAATTCTCCCAAATTTGCATCCGCAACTACAAGGAAATGGGGGCTAATCGCTAGATTTTGCAACGCATTTTGCACCAAAACGCCTTGCATTTTGCACCAAAACGCAGTGTATTTAGCACCAAAACGCAGTGTATTTTGCACCAAAATGCAGTGTAATATGCACCAAAACGAAAGGTAAAATGCGGCAAAATGTAGCAAAAACACATTAAATACACCATTTTAGGGGGTATTTATAGGCATTTTGACCGTTTGGGATGAAAAAATGTTTGGTGGCGTTTGGTTGAGCACTTAATGTCGTTTTGTACCCCTAATAAGTGCTAAAAAGCATGTTATTGCACCTTGTTTCGCGTAAACATCAATGAGTCAAGCGGTTACAAACTTCAAAAATACGCGCGAAAATCTGACCGATGCCCGGAAATTTTACGGCGAGGGTACTCATAATGTTAAATTTGGGTACAAATGTTTTACAATCTTATGCCTGTTATTCAGTGCCATTGCGTGACGTTGGTGAATTAAACTCTTGTGTCAGTATAAGAGCACTTGTACGGAATAACTTTTGGAATGAATGATAGTCTGAAAGGGGGACTTACTTTTCGAAAACGAAATCCGCAATGCCTATTGATGGGCATTGCGGATAGAGAAACCGAGCCGATTTGAAGTTTGGTGGGCAACAATAATTGCGTATTGACCTATTAGGGCTAAATTTTACTGAAGAGAGGATAAATATTTGAGTTGACGAGTTAACAAGTTAACGAGTTAACGAGATGTTGTTTAGTTGACAAGTTAACGAGATGTTGTTTAATTGACCAGTTGGAAAGTTGACGAGCGGACAAGTTGCAAGCGTACAAGTTAACGCGTCTTTCTCCACTAAAAGCCTTTGATAATGGCACTGTTGATGTTCTTATTCAATTCCATCTCGCCCCGTTGCTTAGTCTTTCCGTAACCGATGCTGTATGTGATTTTCAAGTTGAAGACGCGTCCATTGGGTTCGTTATAACGCCATGAATCTCGGTTATAGTGTCCATAGTCCATAGTGATATGCTGTTTGGCATACCGCGAGAACACGTTACACAGCACAAACTCCATCGCCCAAGCCTTGTGGTTCCAATTGATGGCCATTTCATAGATGGGTTGCATGCGTATAAGGAAAGGCTCGCGGATATCTAAATCTGTACGTGGCGTTTGGTATAACAAGCTAAACATCCAGTCGCCCACGAGGTAAGCTAACGAAGTTCTTAGTCGAAACACGTTACGCTGCATATTATACGTATTGCCTCGCATCACGTTATACTCTTCAAGGGCAGTGACATCAAGACGCAGCTTATCGGCAAAGGCACTCAAAGCATAGGAAACGCCCAGCATGTTTCCATAGAATGTGCCATCGTTTACACGCATGTCGAAGATGGTGCTGGCGTCTGCGGTGAAGAGGTGTGCAATGTTTTTGAAGTAAATATAGCTGTTGTAAAAAATCGATGCCTTTGATTTTTCCCACTGCGCGTTAAAAGTAAGTGTGTTGCCAAACACTTTAATGAGTGCCAAATCGGGGTTTCCCTTTACCGCTTGGAAGAAAGATGTGGGCACGGTCATGTCGTTTTTGTTGGATGGGTCGAACATGGTGTGGGTGAAATAGCCGTTAAGCGAAAGTGCCTGTCTATCGTTGAAAGCATAATTTCCTCCATAAAAGGCCATAGGCACGCAATAATTGTAATGTAACTTGTTAAGCGAGACCGCCGTATT
>CAUPVH010000120.1:0-5725 GCA_963514635.1 uncultured Prevotella sp.
GTTCACTTGATAGTGTGGGCCTTGTCCGGAGGTGTCTTTGGGGTCAATAACCTCGTCGGGCTGGCCTTTCGACACTTCTTTCCAAACAATAGGCGACGCGGTATGCAGGTCGGTAGAAACGGCACGCACGCCAATGGTTAGCTTTTCGGCATCGGCAGAGAAAGGAATGTGGGCGGCGATGGTGGCCCATTGCGAAGTGCGGCCCACTTCTATCTCCTCGTTGTCTTTCTTAATGAAGATTTCAAAGTGGTCGATGTTGTTGTCATCGTTGTACGAACGTCCATACTTATCCACCTGCCCATCTACTATCCAGTGCAGTTTCAGGGTGATGTCTGTTGCACTCTCCGAAACGGTCTCGGCACTAACAAGTTCCTTTATTGGTTTCGGGGCAATCGTGCGACTGTCGTTCAGTTCCAGTTTGCCCACCAACACATCGGCGTCGCCTTTCACGCGCAAGGCCACACGTTGTATCTTTCCGCCATTAAGCTTGTCTAGGCTAATGGTTTTCTCGTTCCAGCCGGCAGCAGTTGCATCAACGGCATACTCTTGCCAAGCCCCGTCCACCTTCAAAAGCAACGCAACAGTTGCATTGCCCGCTACGCGTTTCAAAGCCACACGTGCTACGGGGTGTGCGCCAAGCGTAATGTCGGCTTTATATAGCACCACGTCTACGCCCGTATTGCCCGCATTGCCTTTCAAGTTAAGGCAAGTACCGCCAACATAGGCCTCGGCATGGGTGAAAGTAGGCACGAAAGTTTTGTTTGCCGTCTCGGTTCCGGCATCGTAAACAAGCCAGCGATAGGTTGGCACGATGTCTTGGCTAGCCATGTTGTACCATCCGCCATCGGTTACGGGTGCACCTTTATAATAATAATGGTTGCCGTTACCCAAGTTGAAGTGGGTGAGGAAAGGCTTGCTGATGGCCGAACGCTCGGGCATGTACTCGCTTAGCCCACAGAAAGCAGCCAACTGGCTCTGCCAAGTGGTGCTCATGGCCTGAGAAGCATCGGGGCGATTGGCAGGATTGTTATGGCCGCCCGAGAAGAAACGCTCTTGCATCATCTGGTAATTGGTCTGCCATTCGTCGTCGGTTGTGCCCTTTGTGTTAGTGTATATCATGTTGGCCGTATGCTCACCCCATACAATAAGGTTAACCTTTGTGGTTTGTTTCAGCTCTTCCCAGTTTCTGCTCATGCTGTTGATATGTACACCAGCATAAAGCCTGCTTACATCCTTACAGATTTCCTCTGCGAATTTTTCAGACTTGGCCAGTCCTCTTTGGATGAATCCACCTGGATAATTTAAGAACAATTCGTGAATGGGCTCATCTTTTGTGCCATAAAGCGTCTTGTAATTGTTTTCGTGAAGTTTAAAGTTTGTTGAAGTATAAATTAACGAGTTGTAATCGTTGAAACCTCTTGCTTTTGCTTCCTTGTACAAGGCCTTATGAAATGCAACCACATCGGCATCTTCGTTGCGGTAAGCCTCCCAGTTGTAAACAATGCCATCGTGACCGAAGAACATCAGCGCATTGAGCATCGGCTCTACATAAATATACTTGCCGTTTTCTTTTTTAGAGATAAGGTCTACCCACGGTTTATCGTCGGCTCCACCATACATCTTTTCAAAGAACATCTGACCCGACATCAAACGGCAACCGTTTTTGTGAGCTGCATCGGCCCAACTACCTGGCGTTTGGAAAAATCCGTGATTCCACGAACCGAAGTTAGAAGTGTAGTTCCACATCGAATAAACATCGGTACGCGCCATCGAGTTAGTGGGGTAGCCGTGTGCGCCTTGACTTCCGTTGCCCATAGGTATGCACATAAACACTTTCCTGTCCTTATATAGACTAGTGTTAAGACGGTCGTCAGTGTTCACCAATTCGTTTTTACGCACGTGCGAACGAATGAACTCGATGTCGGCAGCCGAGATTCCCACAGCGGCGAACTCAGCATCTGTGGGATAAGTGCGGCCTGCCTTTTGCGCATTCAAGAAAAGTTCTAAAATGGTTTGTGGCTGCACGTTGTCGAACTCATAGAAATCCTTCGCACTGAGGTTGAGCGAAGAAAGTGCCATGAGTGCTAAAACTAAGAGTTGTTTTTTCTTCATAAGGTTTTTTAAATTTAGATGTAAAAGAATTATTGTAGATTGAATTTGCGAAATAGGCGTAGTATTGGTGGCTATAAAACGAGCGTACCCAAGAAACAACCCCTTGTTTAAGGGCTGCTGCCTGGGTACGCCTTATACTAGCATAAATGGTTTATCGTCGCACCACTCATTACAGCATCACTTTAATGGTCTTTTCGTTTTTGCCGTTAATCAGCTTCAACAGGTAAACGCCCTTAGCCAAGTGGCTGTTGGAAACAACAGAAGGTCTGTTGAATACCTTAACCATCGTTCCGTCTACGGTGTAGAGGATGGCCTTCATCGTATTGTTGAAATGGATGGCTCCATTTTGAACGCATGCCGAAGGGTCATTGCCTTCAACCTTAGCGGCGTCGGCTATATCAGTAACGATAGTCCAGTCGTCAGCCTCGCCTTGGTCGTGGTTATCGGCAAACTTCCGTTGTCCAGCTACATTATCGCCTACAATCTCTACGTCAATATCAAGCGTATAACCCTTTGTCGTAAGACCAACAGGGCCGAAAGTTCCTTGGAACCACGCATCAGAATAAACGATTCTCAGGCGGCTCTTGCCCAAATGAGCGTCGGCAGGAATGGTAATCTTTCCATGGTAACCATCTGCTTTTACCAAGCACTTGTTGCCACCGCGCAACGAACCTGCACGGAACACACGCTCGCCAAGTGGGTCGGTGCCATCATTAGTGGTGGCATCTGTTTCGAAATTCTCTTCGCCATTCTCATTATCCTGATAAACTCGAGCAGGCCAGAAGGGCTGTTCTACTACACCCTTGCCATGGTTAAACGTCCCACTTCCATCGAAGTCCATCCAACCACCAACGAAACAATAGCGCAAGTCGTCGTTAGTTCCGGCAACGGCATCGCCATCAAAGCCTTTCAGATAGAAGTTGATGGTACTTCCTTGCTTAACCTTGAGCACTTGATCCGTAACTTTATGGTATTGGTTACCACCATTCTTCTCCGATTCTGCTTTGAAATCTGCGTATTTGAGCGTATAATTAACGTTTTGAACAGCATCAGTAGTCTTAAAGCTTTCAACGGCACGGCACTTCAAAGCCGTTGTATATCCTTCTGCATTCTTATTAGCCGAAGATTCTCCATAAGTTCCAAAAGGATTGGTTTCAACGGCTTTAGGGTCCTTAGCCACAGCCACCCATATAGGTTTAGTGGTAGTTTTAAGATCGGTTGATACGGCCACAACACCAAACATGGGCGCAGTCATCTTGCTCACATCAATGTTTCCAACCAAAGAGGCCCATTGCGTAGTGCGGCCAATCTCAAACACCTTACCGCCTTGACCGTCTTTTACAAGAATTTCGAAGTGGTCGATGTTGGCATCATCGTTGTAAGCCAATCCGTATTCACCTGGAACGACGTTAACATCCCAGTGCAGTTTAACATCCATCAATGAAGGCGTTTCTGCCACTTTATCCACTACAAGGTTCTGAACAGCACTTGGATTAGCGGTTTTACCATCATTAAGTTCTAGTTTACCCACATACATGTCGTATTTAGTAGTTCCACCATGAACACGTAAGCCCACTTTCTCAACCTTGTCATTTGGGCCAAGGTTGAGTGCAATGCGATGTTCTTGCCACGACTTGCCCTTATTGTTGGGCACTGTGTAGGTTTTCCATGCACCGTTTACATATAGTATAAGCGAAAGATTGCTCTTCACCATCCCTTCTTGGCGCTCACCTGCACCCTTGATGGCAACCAGTGCATAGGTTTTGTTGTCGTTAGGAACAAGTTCGGTGTTATAAAGAACAATGTCGGTTGCTTTGCTTGCATCGCCAGTAAGTTGGATACAAGAGCCGCCAGTGAAAGCGTCGTTGTGCGTATATTTCACAGAGATGGCGTTGCTTACAGTTGCTTTATCAGTTATCTTCTGGTCTGCATCCAAAACTAACCAACGATAGGTGGGCACTACATCTTGTGCACCCATGTTATACCATGCTCCAGCCGTACGCTTTCCATAATAATTGTAGCGATCGCCGTTACCCAAGATAAAGTTGGTAGAGAAGGGGAAGTTGCCCTTCACGGTAGAGCGTTCGGGAATCCATTCACTAAATCCACAGAATGTGCTTAGTGGGGGAGTGTTTCCTTTCCATTCCATTTGGTTGCCATTGTTACTTATAGCAGGCCTTGTTAACGGATTTCGTTTACCACCGCTGAAAGCTCTTTCCAAAAACGTTTGGTAGTTTTCTTGCGCCACATAAGCATTAGAACCTGAGTTGTAGCTCCAGAAACGGCTGTCCTTATGCTCACCCCAAAGACACAAGTTCACTTTCTTACCCTCATCTTTTTTCAAGAAAGACCAGCCATGATCCATACCAACAATCCAAAAACCCTGCCAAAGACCTTTTGTTCCAAGCTCTGGGTTCATGGCGTTGGCTGCTTGAGCTGAACTCTTCAGGCTTCTTTCACCACCATAGTTAAGCATGGCGTCTGCCACTTGTCCGTCTGCCTGTGAATACAAGTACTCACAATTATAATTATTAAGCCTGGTAGTGATGGTGTACAAACCCAAGTGGAAGTTATTAAAACCGATTGATTTGGCGTACTTATATAGTGCTTTGTGGAAGTTGGCAGCCTTTTCAGGGGTTCCCCGTTCCCAGTTGATATTGATACCATCCATACCAAAATAGCGCAACATATGGATAAGCGGTTTCACATACTTAAAACCTTCAAAATTAGCTTTAGAGTTATCATGGGTTGCATTAACCATATTATTCCATTGCGTGTAGCCTACACCGCTACCGCTGTCAAAGAACACTGTTCCGCCCATAATGTCGCAACCGTTCTTGTGTGCGGCGTCAACCCACGAACCTGGTGTTTGTACAATTGCGTGGTTCCAGCTGCCCCATAGCGAAACATAGTTCCACAAAGAAAACACATCACTATGAAACAGATTAGAGGGATAGCCTGCATCGCTGCCACTACCACTGCCCATTGGCGTGTTCATCCACATCTTGCGGCCCTCGTAAGTGTCGGTCAACAGTTGCTTTCCATCGGCGATGGTCTCGCGACGCTTAACGTGCGACTTTATAAACGCCAAGTCTGCCTTAGATATTCCCAAGGCTGTTAGTTCGCTCTCATCAGGGTAATTCTTGCCTTTCGCCAAAGCCCTGTGGAATACATCGACCATTTTTGTCCAGTCTACGTTCTTAAAGTCGTAAGCAGACTTGCTCTGAGCAAAGCTCATTCCTGGCAAGCCGCTCAACAGCGCGCCCAAAAGCCACGCTGCCATACGGGTAGTTTTCTTCATTATTACTATTTGTTATTAAATTAGAATATGATTCGATTGTATGTGTCATGCGAGGATGCACATTGTTACGTGCACCCCCACACATCATGTTTAGAAATTACTCTTATTCACATCCCACCACAAACGAGTTGATTGTTTGTCAGGACCACCCAATGCTTTGAGTCCAGTCTCGTTCACGTCTTTTGCTGTTGCTGCGTCTTGCGTATCTGCAAACGGCAGGCGGCGTATCATGTCTCCAGGTTTCAGCGAGCCGTCGCCATCCCCAGGGTTTAGCGCATCGAACATGCGCGGATAGCCCGTGCGCCGTAGGTC
>CAUPVH010000121.1:0-5703 GCA_963514635.1 uncultured Prevotella sp.
ATAGGGCTTAACTCTTTATTTGCTGAGCTATTGGCTTAACTCCTTAACTCCTTAACTCCTTAACTCCTTAGCTATTAGCTTAACTCCTCTTATACTTTCAACTTCTTTTCCACCCATTCCCTTGCATTCACGAAGGCCTCAATCCAGGGCGTAACCTCGTCTGATTGACGTTTGCGCGGATAGTAGGCGTTCTGCCAAGGGAAGATGGAGCGTTCCAAATGGGGCATCATGGCCAAGTGTCTGCCGTCTGCCGAGCAGATGCCCGCCACGTTGTAGTCCGACCCGTTGGGGTTGCCGGGGTATTCGGCATAGTTGTATTTGGCAACGATGTTGTATTTGTCTTCTGATTCGGGCATATAGAACCTACCCTCGCCGTGAGCAACCCAGATGCCCAGCTTGCTGTCGCGGAGCGAGCCTAGCATAACGCTGTTGTTCTGTGGAATGGTTAGTCCCACAAACGAACTTTCGAACTTACGCGACGTGTTGTGGGTAAGGTGCGAGCGGTGGCCGTGTTCGGGATTGATGAGGTTTAGCTCAACCATAAGCTGACAGCCGTTGCAGATGCCCAGCGAAAGTGTGTCGGGACGTGCGTAGAACTTGTCGAGAGCCTCTTTGGCCTTGGGGTTATAGAGGAATGCGCCTGCCCAACCTTTGGCCGAACCAAGCACATCAGAGTTAGAGAACCCGCCGCAGAACACAATCATGTTCACCTCTTCCAGCGTTTCGCGCCCCGAAATGAGGTCGGTCATGGCCACATCCTTCACGTCAAATCCCGCCAGATAGAGGGCATAAGCCATTTCGCGCTCACCGTTAGTACCCTTTTCGCGGATGATGGCTGCCTTAACACCCGACGGCTCGCGGCGGTCGGCACTGATGCCATAGTCGCTTAGCTTACCGGTAAAGCTGTCGTTGAATTTCAGTTCAATGGGTTGTTTCTTATAATTAAGCCACCTTTTCTTGGCCATACCGTTGTGGCTCTGCATCGTGTCGAGGCGATAAGAGGTGCGATACCACGTTTCGCGCAACGAGTCGATATCGAAAACATACTCGTTTTCGCCCTTCTTCACCACCAACGTGCGACTGTTTGGCACCGAATAGCCAATCTTGGTGTAGCCGATACCCTCGTCTTCAAGATATGCGCGCAGTTCGTTTCGGTGTTCGTCGCTTACCTGTATCACCACGCCGGGGTTCTCTGCAAAGAGGTTTTTCACCACATCGTCGCCCGCTAGGTCGTGCAAGTTAAGGTGCATGCCGCCCTTTCGGTTGGCAAAAGCCATTTCTAGCAGCGTGGTTATCAGTCCACCAGCCGAAATGTCGTGGCCTGCCAATATCCATCCGCGCTTAATTAGTTCTTGAATTGCATTGAAACAATCGGCGAAATATTCGGGATTGGTAACCGTTGGCACGTCGTCGCCCACGAAACCAAGGCTTTGTGCGAAGGCACTTCCTCCCAAACGCTGTTCATCAAACGAGAAGTCGATGTAGTAGAGCGACGAGTTCTTGTCGTTAACAAGTACCGGCGAAACCACCTTACGCACATCCGACACCTCGGCGCCGCTGCTAACGATAACCGTTCCGGGCGCGATAACCTTCTGGCCATTGGGATATTGTTGGGTCATTGAAAGCGAATCCTTGCCTGTTGGTACGTTAATGCCCAGCGTACAGCAGAAGTCGCTCAGCGCCTCAACAGCTTTATAAAGGCGAGCATCTTCTCCTGCCTGCGACCTACAAGGCCACATCCAGTTGGCCGAAAGGCTTACGCCGCCCAATCCGTGGGCTAATGGAGCCCATACAAGGTTGGTTAACGACTCGCTAACGGCCAAAACCGAGCCTTTCTCGGCCGATGCTAAGGCCGCTTGCGGTGCATGTCCGATGGCGGTAGCTATGCCAGCGCGTCCGCGATAGTCGAGTGCCACCACGCCACAATCGCTCAATGGCAGTTGAATTTCGCCTTGTGTCTGTTGGCGAGCCACCTTACCCGTTACCGAACGGTCCGCTTTGTTGGTGAGCCAGTCTTTACAAGCCACGCCTTCGAGTTGCAAAACGCGCTCAATATGCGCCGTAAGTGCCTCTTCGCCCAGTTTGTTTTTATCGGCCTCGCTGCCTATTGGTTCATATTCATCGGTCTGATAGTGGCGTTCAACGGTGTTGTCTACCATCACCGTCTTGGGCGAATGGCCAAACATCTGCGCCACATCAAGGTCGAAAGGCTTAGTGCCGTCGGCTTGTTTGAAGGCGAAGTGGGCATCGCCCGTTGTCTCGCCCACCACATAAAGCGGTGCTCGTTCGCGTTGGGCAATCTCCCTTACGCGTTCGATGTGTTGTTCGTCGATAAGTAGGCCCATGCGTTCTTGGCTCTCGTTGGCGATAATCTCTTTGGCCGAGAGTGTTTTGTCGCCGATGGGCAGTTGGTCCATGTTAATTTCTCCGCCACATTCTTCCACCAGTTCGCTCAGACAATTCAAGTGTCCTGCCGACCCGTGGTCGTGTATTGACACAACGGGGTTGTCGTCGCTTTCTACCAATGCGCGCACAAGATTATAGGCGCGCTTTTGCATTTCGGGGTTGGCGCGTTGTATGGCGTTAAGCTCAATACCATTAGAATAACGGCCCGTATCTACCGACGAAACCGAACCGCCGCCCAATCCGATGCGATAGTTGTCGCCACCAACCACAACCACCTTGTTGCCTTTTTGTGGTTCGCCCTTCAAGCAATCGCGCTTTGTGCCGTAACCCACACCGCCTGCCAACATGATAACCTTGTCGTAAGCATAGAAAGGGTCGTTGGCAGAGTTGCCTGTTTCGGCTTTCTCTTGATGCTCGAAGGTAAGTACAGAGCCTGTGATAAGCGGTTGTCCAAACTTATTGCCAAAGTCGGACGCACCGTTAGATGCCTTGATGAGTATCTGTTCGGGCGATTGGTAGAGCCATTCACGTACGGGAAGTAGCTTTTCCCAATCGCGGCCGCCGTCAAAGCGTGGGTAAGCCGTCATGTAAACGGCCGTACCTGCGATGGGCCACGAGCCTACGCCGCCACCCATGCGGTCGCGAATTTCGCCTCCTGTGCCTGTTGCAGCACCATTAAAGGGTTCTACGGTGGTGGGGAAATTGTGTGTTTCGGCTTTCAACGAGATAACGCTCTCGATGTCTTTCACCTCAAAAAAGTCGGCTTTCGATTGGTCTTTGGGTGCGAATTGCTCCACCACCGGTCCTTGTGCAAAGGCAACATTGTCTTTATAAGCCGAGAGAATGTTGCCTGGGTTTTCGGCCGTGGTGCGCTTAATCATGGCAAAGAGCGACGATTCTTTCTCTTCGCCGTCGATAACAAACGTTCCGCCGAATATCTTGTGGCGGCAATGTTCTGAGTTGATTTGGGCAAACCCGAATATTTCAGAGTCGGTTAGCGGTCGGCCCAATTGCTTTTCGATGTCGTGCAGGTAAGCCATCTCGTCCTTAGAGAGTGCCAACCCCTCCTTTTCGTTATATTCTTCCAGGTTGTCCACGTGCCTTACGGGTTCTGGTTGCCTGTCAACGCAGAACACTTCTTGGCCAATGCCCTCGTACATGCGTTGCAGCATGGGGTCGCGGTCGGCGTTTCGGCTGGCCACGGGGAAGAATTCCTCAATACGCGAAATGCCGTTAAGATTCATGTTTTGGGTAATCTCAACGGCATTTGTGCTCCAAGGTGTCACCATTTCGCGGCGCGGCCCCACGTAAAAACCTTCCAATTCTTGGGTGTCCATCAGCGTTGCGTCGCCATAAAGCCAGGCTAGCTTAGCCATTTCGTCGTCGTTCAGTTGGTGGTTCACCTCTGTGGCAATCACCGTTTCTTTCTGCGTCTTGAAAAAGAGAATCATCGTTGTTTCCTTTATTTTTGGGATGGTTATGTGAATACACTTACTTTTCTGCCTGTTAACCTGCGTTTGGGTTGGCTTGGGTTGGTGTGCAGTGGGGAGTGTGATGCGAAAAGCCTACCTACCGCCATACCTTTGGCTTGCAGTTGTTTACCTAAGCTTTGCGCTTGCCCTTTGCATTCCTCTTGCAAAGTTAGCGTTTTTGCCTTATATATAAGGTGTGGGCGGTGTTGTTTTTTCAGTTATTTAGTATTAATCCCCACTTTTGTATGTTTATGGCCTGGTGTTTGCGCCCTTGCGCCATGCTTGCATGGCGTGGCGCAAGGGTGTGGTGCAAGGCCGTTTCGCGCCGAATTACCCCGTTTTGCGTTTGCTTAGCACAAGAATAAACACCGAAGTGATGATGAGTATAAAGCCAATGACGATGGGCAGGGTGAGTGGTTCGCCGAAAAGGAGTATGCCCACACACATGGCCGTCATGGGTTCGAAGGCGCCAAGCACGGCTGCCATAGTGCTGCTTATCTGTTTTAAGGCCATGATAAGCGTAACGTTGCTTACGGCTGTGGGCACAAGACCCAGCAAAAAGAGGTTAGTGAGCTGGCTACGCGTGTCTATTGGGTCGATGCGCCCTCGTGTAAAGGTGGCGTAGAGGGTGAGAATGAGCATCGCAAAGAAGAATATGTAGAACGTTAGTTTCAGCGATGGCATTTGCCTGATGCGCATTCGGGGGAACACTACCATGTAAACGGCATAGAGAAAGCCTGAAAGCAGAAGTAGGAAAAGGCCTGTTAGCCCCTCCATGCTGCCGTTGCCGTCGAGTATTCCCGAAAGGAAGAACACGCCTGCAACGGCTATGCCGATGGCGACGGCTGTGGTAAGCGACAGCCGTTCGTGCAGAAACACCACCGAAAGGAGCAGTGTCCACACGGGGTATGAGAAGAGCAAGGTGGTGGCGATGCCGCTAGCCATGTAGTTATAACCTTCGATAAGGGCGATAGACGACACGGCATACATTGCAGAGAGCAACAGGATGCGTAGGAAATCGCCAAAGGCAAGCCACATGCGCGTGCGGTGAAACATCAGCATGCCCAACATGGCCAGGCAACCGAAGGCGTAGCGGTATATCAAAACGGAAGTGGAGTGCATGCCCGTGGCAAGCACGGGGATGGCGAAAAGGGGGATTAGCCCGAACGTAATGCCCGAAATGCTGGCATTGAGAAAACCTTTAACTGTGGTTGACATCGAAAGAGAAGTTGTGGGGTAATTGCGTAACTGCGTTCCTTGGCGCCTTGTTTCAAGTGTGCAGACCCTGTACCCAAGTGCGAACGCTTATTTCTTAACCCCTAAGTGTAAATGTATATCCTGATGAATGTTGGCTGAATGTTAAGGCGGATTCTAAAATTACCTTTGCTGTATTTTTAGCTTTTAGCTGAGCAGGTTTTGCTTACTTACTTAAAGGAGCAAAGTGAACTATGCTTTCTGAAAGAGAAAGCAAAAGATGCCAGATAAAATCGAAACGCCTGCGTAGAGCAATACAAGGAACAACAATTGAACCTTTGCGGGGAATATTTAGAACATGCCTGAATGTAAAACCTGCCCCAAGGCCGTTGTTTGGGCGTTGGGGCAGGTGTGGGTTTGTTGCATAGAAGAAATTTTATTTTCCTTCTTCGGGTGCTTTGTCGATAAGATCCATAAACTGGTCCAATTTCGGCGTGATGATGATTTGTGTGCGGCGGTTACGCTGTTTGCCCACTTCGGTTCCGTTGGTGGCAACGGGGTTAAACTCGCCACGTCCGCCGGCGGTAAGGCGTTTGGGGTTAACGCCATAGCGTGTTTGCAGATATTGTAC
>CAUPVH010000122.1:0-5688 GCA_963514635.1 uncultured Prevotella sp.
ATATATCTCCGAACCATGCACGTTGGGTTTGTCGGTAGGGTCGGCATAGGTTAGCCAACCGTTGCCCTTTTGCTCTTTTCCATTGGTGTTCAGCACCACGCCAGCACAAAAAGTCATTGGCGTTTTCATGCCATCGTAGTGCACAGTAATCTTGTTAAAGTGGCTCCCTTTGTCTAGGCTGATGGTTCTGTGCTCGGTAATGCCGTCGGCATTGGTGCCATAGTCAAGACGAGTGGTGAAACGCAAGGGGCCGTTATCGAGAATTTGGTGTTGCGCATAGCAATAGGGCAGGATGAAACGACTGCCGTCTATGAGGGCAGGTGCACCGCAACCAAGGGTCGGGCCAACGCTATAAGCATCCACTCCATCGCCGTGGTCGAGGTGGAAAGAGCCGTTGGTGCGCAAGAATTGGGCCTCGGTCTTTCGCCCTTCTCCGTCAAGTGCTTGCGCCTTTGGCTTGTATTGGTAGTCTTTGATGTAGCGTTGGTCGAGCACAAATTCGGGTGTACTCTTCACCCAAACGTCGAAACCAAACGACTTTTCGCCCTTTCGTTGCAGGGCAGGTCCGTATGCACGATAGGCGCAGCGGTCGTTTTCCCACGCCAAATCGTCTTCGCGTATCTTGTAAACAGCACCATAAACTTTGCTTTTCATGGTTTTGGGACAACCTGCTGAGGCGTAAACCGTCCAACTGGCCATGGGAAGGACGCTGGCATCTATCAGTAGTTTGTTGTCGTAGGTTATTTGCATGTCGAGTTCTTGCCCTACGGCGTTCTTAACCACAAAGGGCATGTCGTTGGCTATACCCAAGGCTTTACGCACGGCCGTTGCATCAATTTCTACCACTTGTTGCCGAGTGGTGGCAGAGGGATTGCTGATGGTTATGCTCGCTGTTGGGGCCTTAACCTGTTTGAATTTGAGCCAACGATAATACTCGCACGAGGCTAAGAGGAAGGCACAAACACCGAAATCGGCTTGCGAGTCTTTATTGATGGCTTGCCTTGTGCTGGCTCTTTCGTCGATGGGCTGTACATATCCCACCTTGCCATCGCTTTGCAAGGCGGTGTTGGAGAGGTAAGTCCACGCCCTAGAAACAACGGGGAGATAGTCGGTTTCTGAGAGTAGGTGGTTGTTGATGCCCCAAAGTAAAGCGTAAGTAAAGAAGGCCGTGCCGCTGGTTTCGGGTTCTGGGGCCATGTCTTTGTCGAGCATGGAGCGCGTCCAATAGCCTTCGGACTGTTGACAAGCTGCCACGGCCTGCGCTAGGCGTTGGTATTTGTTTAAGACAAGGTTGTAGTGCTTGTTGGTTTTAGGCATGTCTTGCAGGGCTTTTGCCAGTCCGGCCAACACCCACCCGTTGCCTCGCGCCCAGAAATCTTTACCGCCATTGGCTGCCTTATGTTGGGGATAGGCGTGTTGGGCATCGCGAAAGTAAAGCCCCGTTTGGGCATCTAGTATAACGCTGTCTGTGTTAGGGGTGTTGGTATAGGACTTATCAAGATGCTTTTCTTGGGCAGACGGCTCGTGCTTCTTCGTCATTGCGGGCGTTTCCTTGTACAAGGCCACCCACCACCAATAGTCTGCGGGCTTAGCGTGGGCAGCATCGGCACTCACTTCTTTTGCACTGGGTTTGGGGTTATAAAGCCCTATGAAGGTTTGGAAGTACGTATGCCAGTTGCCGAAAAGCACGTTTTCTTGTCTGCTGCTATATCTGTTATATGGCCATTTGCTTTTGTCTTTCTCTTTATTACCGCTCCTTTTATTGTGTTCGGCTCTGTTTTCTGGGTATTTAAGCCACGCGTTGGCCTTTTGTTTAGATGCTGTTGTGGCAATTTCGTTGGCGAAAAGCTTGTATGCTTCCATGTTGCCAGTGTGGTATGCAGCCCAATTCCATGATACAGGTATGGTGTATTTGTTGTGGCTTTGCCAATAGTCGTTAACCAGAGAGATGGCGTTTTCCACCTTCTCCAGTTGCAGTTTGTCGGCTTGCGCCTTTGTGTTTGTGGCACAAAGAGTAAGCCATAAAAGGGGGATTGAAAGTTTGATGGTTCTCATATCGCCATTTGTTGTTAGTTTGAATGTGGTTGTTTCAAACGTGTTTTTGGGAAAATCCATGCCGTTCTATGCCTTAAACTGGCCATGTGGCCATAAAGATAGCCGTGGATGTGGGTGGGAACTGCTGTTCCCTGCACTGGCTCATCGGGTTGTAGGTGCTTGCGCAAGCCTATCTCAACGCGCCAAAGCGCAATCTCATCACGGCTATCTTCTCCTTAATTATATTGGCCAATGGGTTAAGGTTGCTTGCCAATGTATGCCAAGATGCCGCCGTCTACGTAGAGGATGTGGCCGTTAACGAAGTCGCTGGCATTGCTGGCCAGGAACACGGCAGGCCCCATAAGGTCTTCGGGAGTGCCCCAACGTCCGGCAGGAGTCTTGGAAAGGATGAATTGATCGAAGGGATGGCGGCTGCCATCGGGTTGCAGTTCGCGCAGCGGAGCGGTTTGAGGCGTGGCAATATAGCCAGGCCCGATGCCGTTACATTGTATGTTGCATCCGCCAAACTCCGAGCAAATGTTTCGGGTAAGCATCTTCAATCCACCTTTTGCAGCGGCGTATGCCGATACCGTTTCGCGACCTAGCTCGCTCATCATCGAGCAGATGTTGATGATTTTGCCGTGTCCCTTCTTCTTCATGCCGGGTATTACGGCCTTGGCAACGATGAAAGGCGCGTTTAGGTCGGTGTCTACCACCTGCCGAAAATCCTCTACACTCATTTCAAGCATGGGTATACGCTTGATAATTCCGGCGTTGTTCACCAATATGTCGATGGTTCCGAGGTCGCGTTCTACGTTGGCCACCAGTTGTTGCACTTGCGTTTCGTCGGTTACGTCGGCAATGTAGCCCTTGGCGTCGATGCCTTTTTCCTTGTAGTCGGCAAGGGCTTTGGCCAGGTTTTGCTCACTGCGGCAGTTGAAAGCGACACGTGCCCCAGCCTCGGCGAGGGCTTGTGTGATGGCGAAACCTATGCCATAGGCACCGCCAGTAACGAGGGCAACTTTGCCCTGAAGCGAAAAGTTAATCATTATCTGAGGTTCTAAGTTTATGAGTTATTGAGTGGTTGCGTGATTGCGTGATTGCGTTTAGGGGTTGCTAAGCTTATTTAAGGTGGGAATTTTTGTTTCTTTGCATATCTTTAAAAATGGGTTTTCCGCCCGCCATACCCCAGATAAAGGTGTAGTTGTTGGTGCCGGCGGCACAGTGAATGCTCCATTCGGGACTTATCACAGCCTGCTCGTTGTTCAGCCAAATGTTGCGCGTTTCTTGCGGTTCGCCCATCAGATGGCACACTTTTTGGCCTTGCGGCACCTTATAATAGAAGTAAGCCTCCATACGGCGAAGGTGTGTGTGGGCGGGCATTGTGTTCCAAACAGAACCTACATTCAATTCGGTGATGCCCATTTGCAACTGGCAAGTGCGCACACCTGCAACGCCGTCGATAATCATTTGGTGAATAACGCGGTCGTTACTCTCGGCCATACTGCCTGCCTTAATGTTGTTGGCATCTTTCAAGCTAACCTTTTTTGTGGGGAAAGTTTGGTGTGCGCAGGCCGAATTCATGTAGAATTTGGCAGGTTGGGCGGCGTTTTTGCTGGCCAAGGTGATGCTTTTCGCGCCCTTACCCACGTATAGGGCCTCTTGAAAAGCAAGGTCGTAGCTCTTTCCATCTATCGTAACGGTGCCCTCGCCACCCACGTTTATGATGCCCAACTCGCGGTTGTCGAGTAGGTTTCGGCCGTTATTGCCTTTGCTTTCGTCTACATAGAGGGGAGCAATCGACGTTAGTTTAAGCGGCGTAGCGGCAGGTTGCGCGCCGCCAATGAGGAAACGGTCGAACAATGTGTAGGTCCAATTGACCTCACCTGGCGCAAAAACCTTCTCTATCAGATACTCGCCGCGCAGTCGACTGGTGTCGTAGTGACGTGCATCTTTGGGGTTCGAGGCATAGCGCACGTTGTAATTGGTGTAATTGTTCTCGGCCTTCACCTCGTAGCCAGTCCATCCGCACTGGGCTTTCGCCGCGACAAAAAAGGCACATAAGGCGGCAATTGCAAATGTTTTCTTCATTATATCTTTTTTTATTGTTAGTAAACGATGCGAAATGTGCCAGTTAGTTGGCGGCATTAGATGCCTTTTCGTCTGCAACGATACGTTTTCTGTTAACCAACATCAGCACGATGGCAATGGCAAGAAGTACTGCCGCACCGATAAACTTGGCGTATTTGGCGAGCGCGTAGATGGCATATCCGATGAGCGAACTGGCAAAGTCCATGCTACCGGCCAAGAAACCGTCGGGCACATGGGCTGCCTTGTCTTGCGTTTGTGCATAAACGGCGGTGGCCGCTTTGGTGAAATCGGGGGCCATGTTGGTAACAAACCAAAGTCCAACCACCAGTGCAACGAGCCCTGCGATGTAGGTCTTAACCACATTTCCCTTGGTGTAGGGCAGCATGATGGGGAATAAATAGAACATACCGGCAAGCGATGCCAACGGCAAAAACTCGTTGCCAGGCAACAAAACGGCCGTTATTATATACGTGGGAATAAGAAACAGGGTGCAAACCAACGCTGTGGGGTGACCTATTACAAGGGCGGGCGACATGCCAATGTGCACTTTCTTGCCCTTGAACTTGCGGTCTACCACTTCTTTTGTCCTGTCCGAGATGGGCATTAGCCCGTCGATGAACAGCTTGGTGATGCGCGGAATCAGTTCCATTACGGCTCCCATCGTTACGCCAAGCGACAAAACGCCCTTCACATTGCATTTGGCCACGATGCCAATGAGGCATCCCACAATAACGCCGAGCACCAACGGCTCGCCCAACACGCCAAATTTCTTCTTCAATCCCTCGGCATCTATGTTGAGTTTGTTAAAGCCTGGTATCTTGTCGAGCAGCCATCCAATGGCAATAGCGAAGGGGGTGAAACTCTGACAGAAAGGTTGTGGCACGGATATACCGGGGAGATTGTAGAACTTTTGGAACCGCTCTGCCGTGAGGTCGGCCATTACAAGGGTTATTACATAGCAGACAATGGCCGCAAAATAGCCCCAAACCAAACTCTGATCGAACACAAAATACACCACTGCGCCGATGAAAGCGAAGTGCCAATAGTTCCACAAGTCGATGTTAACCGTGCGCGTTGTCTTGGTGATGACCATCAAAAAGTTGATGCCAAGGCAAATGGGAATGATTAATGCACCCACAGCTGTGTTGTAAGCTACTGAGGCAGCGGCAGGCCAACCCATGTCGAACACGCTGAGGTTAAGGCTGAAAAGACTTTCGATGGCTTTCAATGGGTCTTTAAAGTTGTCGGTAAGCAGGGCCGTAACGATGCCAAGGCCAACGAAACCGACACCAACAAACAAGCCCGACTTTAAGGCTTTGCCAAACTTCATCCCGATACATAGGCCGATAACGGTGAATATTACGGGCATCATTACCGATGCGCCTAGCTGGATGATATAACTAAATACGTCCATACTTATTCTATATTATTTGATGATTAACGGTGTTCTTGGTTTTTGTATTGCTTAATGGTCTTTTGCAAAATTAGCCTTTTTTCTTCATTTGAAAAGCAAATAATTGACAAAAGATGTACGCTAATTAATTAAATAACAATAATTTGCCG
>CAUPVH010000123.1:0-5665 GCA_963514635.1 uncultured Prevotella sp.
TTGTGAATGCCTTCTACGTCATCATTCAGTTTGGTGCCATCCTGGCGGTGGTGGTGCTGTATTAGGAACTCTTTTTTAGGCTCGACCACTCCACTTCACCCGAAGGACTGACGCCCGTTCAACGCACATTGCGCAAGTGGGACTTCTACTATAAGCTGCTCATCGCCTTCATCCCCGCCATGATTATCGGCGGACTTTGCAACAAGTACATCGATGCCTTGTTGGGAAATGTGATGGTGGTGGCCGTTATGCTCGTTGTGGGCGGCGTGTTCATGCTGTTTTGCGATAAGCTTTTCGGCAACGGTTCGCCCGAAACAAAGCTCACCACACGCCGTGCGTTCGCCATCGGCGTGTTCCAATGCTTGGCTATGGTACCCGGTGTGTCGCGTTCGATGGCCACAATCGTGGGCGGTATGACACAAAAGCTCACGCGAAAAGATGCTGCCGAGTTCTCGTTCTTCCTGGCCGTGCCTACCATGTTCGCCGCAACGTGCCTCGATTTGCTGAAACTTTTCCTCCACATGCACAAGATTGGCGACTATTCTATGCTTGGCAGTCATGTGGGAACATTGCTTCTAGGCAGTGTGGTGGCCTTCGTTGTGGCACTCGTTGCCATCAAAGCCTTCATCGCCTACCTCACCAAATACGGTTTCCGCGCCTTTGGCGTGTACCGCATCATCGTGGGTGGTGCCATCTTAGCGTGGCTGCTCGCAGGTAATTCACTAGCAATGGTAGACTAATGAACATCCAAGAAGGCGAGATTATCTGCATCGACAAGCCCTACGAGATTACTTCTTTCGGGGCGTTGGCGCGCGTAAGGTACTTGTTGTCGCGACGTCTTGGCGTTAAGCGCGTAAAGATTGGACACGCAGGAACGCTCGACCCTTTGGCAACGGGTGTATTGGTGCTGTGCACAGGCAAGGCTACAAAGCGTATTGCCGAGCTACAAGCCCATACCAAAGAGTATGTGGCCACACTGCAATTGGGTGCTACCACGCCTAGCTACGATATGGAACATCCCGTTAACGAGACTTTCGAAACAGGCCATATCACTCGCGAGGCCATCGACAACGCCCTACAACAGTTTGTGGGCGAGATACAACAAGTTCCGCCAACATACAGTGCCGTAAAGGTGAACGGCGACCGCGCCTACGACCTTAGACGAAAAGGAAAAGATGTGGAACTGGCACCAAAAACACTACGAATAGACGAAATAGAGGTGCTGAACTTCGACCCAAGTCAAATGCAACTCACCATCCGTGTGGTGTGCGGCAAAGGAACATACATCAGAGCCTTGGCGCGCGACGTGGGACGAGCACTTCAAAGTGGCGCATATCTCACCGCCTTGCGCCGTACAAGGGTGGGCGATGTGCGCGTAGAGAACTGCCTGCAACTTGATTCCTTTAAGGAATGGCTCGACCAACAAGACATCGAGAGCACCATTTCTTAGGAGTAAGATGGAGAGTAGTAAGGAGTAAGGGAGTAAGGAGTAAGTAAGGAGTAGAGTAATAAGGTTGTAAGAAGTAAAGTAGCACTAAGAAGAAGTAGTCAGGAGTATAGCCAATAACTTAATTGCAGAGAGCGAAACGGACTCGTGAGCTTGTCAACTCGTTAACTCATAAACTCATCAACTCACAAACTTCCAACTCACCAACCCATCAACTCGTCAACCCATCAACTCGTCAACTCATTAACTCTCAACTCATCAACTCATCAACTCACAAACTTCCAACTCATCAACTCACAAACTCCCAACCCATCAACTCACCAACCCATCAACTCACCAACCCATCAACTCACCAACTCACCAACTCACCAACTCACCAACTCATTAATAAACAACCCCTCCACAATATAAAACATCAACATGAAGCTATCACAATTCAACTTCAAGCTGCCGCAAGAGCTAATCGCCCTGTATCCCAACAGCGTGTATCACGAGATAAAAAACGAAAAGGGAGAAAAAGAAATGTCGCGACTGACACGCCTCGACGAATGCCGACTGATGGTACTTCACAAGAAGTCGGGCACCATCGACCTCTTTCGTAAAGACAAAAAAGGAAAGCCAGTAAAGGGCGACTTCCTGCAATTCCGCGACGTGATAGACTACTTCGACGAAGGGGACACGTTTATTTTCAACGACACAAAGGTATTCCCTGCACGCCTATACGGCATGAAAGAGAAGACCGACGCCAAGATTGAGGTGTTCTTGCTACGCGAACTCAACCAAGAGATGCGCCTTTGGGATGTTCTGGTGGAGCCTGCACGCAAAATACGCATCGGCAACAAGCTATTTTTCGACGACAGCGGAACAATGGTGGCCGAGGTGATTGACAACACCACAAGCCGCGGACGCACGCTGCGCTTTCTCTACGACTGCGACCACGACGAGTTCAAACGCTCGCTCTTTGCCCTCGGAGAGTCGCCCCTGCCACGCTACATTATCGACAAACGCGAGAACCATCACGGCACGGAAGAGGACATGGAGGACTTCCAAACCATCTACGCAGCCAACGAAGGAGCCGTAACCGCACCTGCAACAGGACTGCATTTCAGTCGCGAACTGCTTAAACGAATGGAAATTCGCGGCATCAACTCGGCTTTCATCACGCTGCATTGCGGATTGGGCAACTTCCACGACATTGAAGTGGAAGACCTAACCAAGCACAAAGTTGATTCCGAATCAATGCACATTGGGGCAGAGGCATGCGCCATCGTGAATAAGACCAAAGCAGAAGGCAGACGCGTTTGCGCCATCGGAACGAGCGTGGTGAAGGCTACCGAGACGGCCGTTGGCACCGACGGGATGCTGAAAGAGTACACGGGATGGACCAATCGCTTTATCTTCCCGCCCTACGACTTCGGGCTGGCCGATACGATGATGGCCAACTTCTACCACCCACTCTCCACTTTGTTGATGTCGACAGCTGCATTTGGCGGCTACGATCTTGTGATGGAGGCCTATCGCCTGGCGGTAGAAAACGAGTATAAGTTTGGCTGCTTTGGCGACGCATTGCTCATTCTCAACGACTAACAGCCGTGCGCGAACATAAGGTTTACATGAGTCTTGGGGCTAACTTGGGCGACCGCGAAAGCAATATCAAGCTAGCAATCCAACAAATTTCAGAGCTGATTGGCCCCGTTGTGCGCCAATCGGCTCTGCTCGAAACCGCCCCTTGGGGGTTCAGCTCGGCCAACACCTTCATCAATGCAGCCGTATGTAGCCAAACATCACTGTCGCCAAGGGAGGTTTTGGAGGCCACACAAGACATCGAACGCACACTGGGACGCACGCAAAAAAGCACTGATGGGCAGTACCACGACCGCCCAATAGACATCGACATCTTGCTTTACGACGACCTCCACGTGAACGAGCCCGACCTCGTGATACCGCACCCACACATGAACGAACGACAATTTGTTCTTCAACCACTGAGCGAAATCATCGAGTAAGCCGCCTTACACAGGCGTTCGGCAATGCCAATTGGCACCTTGCCCAAACGCCATCGCAGGTCAAACAGCCCAAAGGCGAAACGCTTTGCCTGCACTTTCGCCACCCATTATTAAGCGGGCAACGAGTGTTTCCCCACGCTCCGCCTTTCGTTTTAGCAGTGCAAAAGCAGCATTAGGCACTCCACTGTAACCGCATTTCAAACCCACACTATTCACCATTCTCATGCTCCATCCCCGTCCTTTGCTTTCCCTCGTCCTCTCGGCGTTGTCGCTTTGCGGTTTCGCCCACGGCAAACAGTCTGCACAACTCACCCTCTTTGTTGGCACTTACACCGAAGATAGCCCTTCGGAAGGTATCTATGTGTTCCACTTCAACCAAGAAACGGGACACTTCTCACTTCGTTCTTCGGCCAAGGCAGGCAATCCTTCGTTCGTGGTTTTGTCGCCCAACGGCAACCGATTATATGCCGTGAGCGAGTTCAATGATGGACGACAAGGGGCGTATAGCTTTGACTATAACCCGAAAACGGGGCGTCTTTCAAACCCCACTTTCGTCTCAACCAAGGCAGGCGACAGGCTCGGTGCCCCCGAAAATCGACCAGGCAGCGACCCTTGCAACCTCTACACCGATGGGCATTGCCTAATAACGGCCAACTATTCGGGTGGCGACATCAGTGCGTTTAAGCTCGACAAGCAAGGCAGACTGCACGGAACAGCCCAACAAACGCGATTTAGCGGACGTGATTCGGCAGCCGTTTCGCACATCCATTGCGGACTTCCCACGCCCGATGGCAAGTTTTTCTTGGCCACCGACTTAGGTAACGACCGCATACACAGGTTTAATTTCGCCCCCAACGGAAAGGAAATCTTAACCAACCCCCACGTGGCCCACGAGGTAAAACGCGGCGGAGGACCGCGCCACATCACGTTCGACAAGTGCGGAAAGCATCTCTATCTCATCAACGAATTGGGCGGAACATGCGTGGTTATGCGTTATAACGACGGCAAATTAACCGAAATACAAACACTAATGGCCGACGAAGGAGGTGGACGAGGTAGTGCGGACATACACATTAGTCCCGATGGAAAGTTTCTCTACACGTCGCATCGCTTGAAAAAAGACGGCATTGCCATCTTCTCCATCAACCCACAAACGGGCCTGCTCACCAAGGTGGGCTACCAACTAACGGGACTTCACCCCCGAAACTTCGCCATAACACCCAACGGCAAATTTCTACTTGTGGCCTGCCGTGACGACAACACGATACAGATTTTCGAGCGAAACGCCAATACTGGCCTACTCGTCGACACGCGAAAGCGCATCAACTTGGGCAAGCCCGTATGCCTGACGCTCCGTAAATACTAAGCGTGCCACGTATCCTTCGTTGCAAACTCGCGCACTATTCGCACCCGCTCTCCTTATATATAAATAGGAATAAAAGGGCAGTACGGCCACTTAGCGCAGGCCGCATGCGAGCTTTCAGGCCTATGCCAACGCCCAACAGACTCAGGTCTATGGGCATCATGCTTAGGCATACGCACATCTAGCCTAGGCATACGCACATCTGGCTTATGCTTACGTACATCGGACTTACGCCTATCCTACATTCAGACTTGTGTATGCACACATCAGAGCTGTGTCCACCCACATGAGAACGTGCAAATAGACACCAACGAGCCTGTACCAAAGAGCCTGCATCCGTTACTTACGCGCCCCTGCATTCTATTGACAACGATACAAAAGCAAGTAAACCAACAACACTATGCAACTGCAAACTCCCGTAGCCATCCCCCAGCCTACATTCCACATTCCACCCTTCGCACACGTCCTCCTCGTAGGTTCTTGCTTTGCCCAGAACATGGGCAAACGTTTTGTTGATGCCCAATTTCGGGCCACGGTTAACCCTTACGGCGTGATGTATAACCCCGCCAGCATTCTGCATACCGTGGAACGTTGTGGCGAAAGTCCTGCTGTGGCCATCTTTACCTTGGGCACGAACCATGTTTATTGCTGGAAAGAAACCGGCGAGATTGCCGACAATTGCCGCAAGCTACCCCAAAAGCTTTTCGAGGAAAAGGAGCTGTCGGTAGACGAATGCGTGGATTTTTTGCAACAAGCCGTCGCCATTTTGAAGGAGCGCAACCCGCAAGTGCAGGTTGTTCTAACGGTCAGCCCCATCCGTTATGCCAAATATGGCTTTGTGGCCAGCGG
>CAUPVH010000124.1:0-5620 GCA_963514635.1 uncultured Prevotella sp.
GGGTACGCGATGCCCCGGTCGGCCTCATCTTTCACTGCCATTATTTCGCCTTCTGCAACGTTTTTCAGTGGTTTTAGAAGGATGGTTTCGTCATCTGGCGCAACAATTTGCACCACGCCCAGCGACTTTATGGGGTGGGCATTGAAATCGAAACCGCGGTTTACTTGCGCACTGATAAGCACATCGCGCCCAATGTAGGCCGTGGGTATCTCCATATATATACGTCCGCTGTCTACATGCACGGGCAAGTCGCCCGCGTATGTCTTTGCGCTTGCCCCCCATAAGGTGGGTGTTGCTGTTGGTGCGAGCTGCGTTGAGGGCGCAGATTGGGCTTGCGCGCTAGTTTGCAACCCATGCAAGGGCATGAGAAATAGGGCTAAAAGCAATGCTTGTTTCTTGTGCAGTTTCATTGTTATGTTGTTATTGTCGTTCTGTTTTGGCGGTGCCCAACACGTTGCCTATGGTGTATTGTAAGCATTTTCATCTTCATTCAAATCGGTCGTTGGAGCCTGCGCGGACATTGTTTGATTGTTGCGTATGTTGTCTGTCTTATTATTAAAGGTATAGTGGACTACATCGAGAGAATAAGGCAGACAAGATGCCCACATGCAAACGAAAGGTGAACAGGACGTAATGGAAACGACTTAAAACATTTGATAAGCAGTTTAACAAACTGATTGGGGCTTATTTTTAATGTGGGCTAGTGTGTGCAAATGTAGTAAAATTTTGCTTATTACGCCAAGAAAGCCTTATATTTCGTTGTCTGTTACAAATGTTTCGTCGTCATAATCCATCACGGGGCGGTCGTTTTCGGTGGCATTCGATACGCCATCGATGAGGAAATCGTTCTCTGATTTGGGTTTCTTTTGCAGTTGTAGCAGTTTATACACCTTCTTTCCGCCAGGTGTTTGATAGTGTATTAAGTACGCATTGGTTTTGGCTATCTTGCTGTGTACGGCGAAAGAACGTAGCCATTGGAATTGGAACATGCCCGAACCAAGCAGCGGATTGTTCTTGATTGTATGGCTTTGCATCTTTTGTGCGAACCCTTTTGTGCAGTATTTGTTCAGCACTTGGCGTATGGCGGCAGGGTTAGGCCGTGGTTGAGCAAGCTCGTTTACGTACATGGCATAGAAGTTATAGAGGTCAAATACATACCCGTTGTATTCTCCTTCGTACGATTCGTTGGTTATTTCAACCTTTCTCGTTTGTCTGTTGGCACAAAAGGCCAAGGTGTATGTATAGTCTTTGGCGATAATTTCATCGCAATACGATAGGCTTAGGTACACTGTTGTTGGGGTTACGTAAACTTCTTGGGGTGCAAAGAGGGTGAAGCTGCTGTTGATGTCTAGGCCTGCAAGCGATTTAATGTCTAGCTTGTAGTTTTTAAATACGGGCTTACCTGCTTTATAAATGTTCACCTTCAAAGAAGTATACGACATGTATCTCTCTGGATAATTAATCTTCTTACCATCATAAAATTCGCGTACATGTATTTCCCAATCGCCAACAGTGGTGTCTATGCGCGTGGGTGGGTTAGCAAACTTCGAGTAGTCGGTTGTGTCTTCTTCCTCTACATACGGCTGTACGCTGTCTGTTTTTGCGCTAATCGAGTCGTTGCCAGTGCTGTTTGCATCGGCTTTTTTATTTCCCGAACAGCCCGTTAGCAGGGTAATTGCGATGAACGAAAGGGTAAAGGTAAGCTTTTTCATTGTTATCTCCATGCGGGTTGGTGCAGCAAGGGCAATATATAGTTAGAAGGAATTGAGTTTAGAAAGTGGGTTAGCATACCCCACTTTGCCATCCATGTATCAACACAACAGCATTTGCAGTGCCGCGAAAAGTTATTTGTACAGACACTACAAGCACTTTGTAGCATGAGTACAAGATACTTTGTAGCGCGAGTACAAGATGCTTGTAGTGCCAGTACAAGGTGCTTGTAGTGTCTGTACAAGACGCTTGTAGTGCGAGTACAAGGTGCTGTGTACTGATGCTTGCGCCCGATATGGGCAAACAGGCCCATAAGGCAATATAGTTCCAAAACCAATTCTTTTGGGTTATAAAGGCATCTATCGCCGCCTATTAGGCTTTGATTGTTTTGCAAACGGCACGTGGAAAAAGGTTTCTTTGCTGCATAATCGAGCATTTGAAACCTTTTTCCCTCTTGCGTTTAGTGGGTATAGGCTGGGCTTGCGAGCGGCAAAATCGCCCCCGTCTACGTGTAGGTGCAAGGCGGTTCGGCCTTTGCCGACGGGTGTAGGCTTGCTTGTTGGGCCACGAAAAGGTTACATTTCGTCGTCTTCTGCATACTCTTCTTCGCCATCCGACATCGAGGGCAGTTCGTCTTCGGTGGCATCCTGCACGCCAGAGATGATGAAATCGTACTCCGTTCTGGGTTTCTTTTGCAGCAGCACACGCTTATATACCTTCTTTCCACCAGGTATTTGGTAGTGTATGATGCACGAATTTGTGCCTGCCTCCTTGCTGTGTACGATGAAAGAACGTAGCCATTGGAACTCGAACTTACCTGAACCAAGCAGCGGATTGTTCTTACTGGCGTGGCTTTGCATCTTTTGTGCGAAACCTTTTGTGCAGTATTAGTTCAGCACTGTCTGTATGGCGGCGTTGTTAGGCTGTTGTTGGGTAAGTTCGTTTACGTACATGGCATAGAAGTCGTAGACGTCAAACACATATCCGTCCATGTCTCCTTCGTACGATTCTGCGGCCGTTTGAACCTTCCTTACTTGTCCGTTGGCACAAAAAGCCAAGATGTACATCTGGCAATTGTCGGTTTCGGGTTCGCAGTACGATAGGTCTAGGTACACTGTTGTTTCGGTAACGAAGACGTTTTCGGGCACCCCAAGGGTGAAACCTTTTATGTAATTGGAGCCTGCAACCGCCTTGGCGTCTATCTTATGCCCTTTAAACACGGGCTTACCTCCCTTAAAAATGTTGACCTTTAAAGAATAATTGGCGAAGACTTGGTTGCCAAGCTTAAACTTCTTGCCGTCGTAAAATTCGCGTATATGTATTTCCCAATCGCCAACGGTGGTGTCAATGCGAATGGGTTGGACGACAAACTTCGAGTAGTCTGTCTTGTCTTCTTCCTCTACATACAGCGGCACACTGTCTGTTTTGGCGGCAATCGAGTCGTTTCCTGCGCCGTTTGCATCGGCTTTTTTATTTCCCGAACAGGCCGTTAACAAAGTAATGGCGATGAGGGAAAGTGTTAGTGCGAGTTTTTTCATTTGTCAATTTCTATGTGGGTTAGTGCTGCAAATGTAGCAAAAAAACACTTATCGCCGCCCATCTACTCCTTATTATTTTGCGAACAGCGCAGAAAAAGGACTTTTCTACCAAATAATCGAGCATTTCAGATGCTTTGTTCAGTTGTTGTTGTCAGCTTGGAGAGGTTTTTCAGGCTTTGCGATAGCTCTTCGCTGACGTGTCAATGACGGGGTTGTTTGAAGCAATCGGCATGCGTATGGTTATGCTTTTGTGGGTTAAGTACGCTATACATCGTCGGCCCCAACAGGCCATTCTTCGCCATTCTACATCGCGGGCAGGTCTTTTTCGGTGGCATCAGACACGCCACTAACCAAGTATTCGTACTCCGTTTCCGGTTTTAGTTGCAGGTGAATGCGCTTGTAAATCACCTTACCATCAGTGCGTTTGTAGTTAACAATGCACGTGTTTGTTTTCTCGTCCATCCAGTGCACCTCCAAAGAGCGCAGCCATTGGTAATCGAATTGGTCCGAACCCAAGAGCAAGTTCTTCTTCAACGTCTCGTTTTGCAGTTGTTTGGCAAAGTCTGTTGTGCAGTATTTGTTCAGCACTTTCTGTATGCTGGCAGCGTTAGGCGTAGCTTGGCTTAGTTCGTTTACGTACAAGGTGTAAAGCCAAAAAATGTCGGTGACGTACATGTCTATATCTCCTTCGGCCGAGGCGATGGACGTTTCGTACTTGCGCACCGAGCCATCGGCATTCAATGCCAACACTCTTTCAAGACAATTGTCGGTTTCGGGCTCGCAATAGCCAAAGCCAACGTACACCGATGTGGGGGTAATTTCGAAATGTTCGAATAGACCAAGTTCGAAACCTTTGATGTGGTTAGGACCCATAAGCGACTTAGAGTTTACTTTGTAGTTCTTAAACACAGGTTTGCCTCCCTTAAATACGTTAAACCTCACGGCATAATCGGCGTGCGTTGTCTTATCATAGGTAAACTTCTTGCCGTCGTAAAACTGGCGTGCGTGTATCTCCCAGTCTCCCCAAATGGTGTCTACGCGTATGGGTTGAATAGCAAACTTGGAGTAGTCGGTCTTGTCTTCCTCCTCAATATACAGTTGTGTGCTATCCGTTTTGGTGGCAGGAAAGATGTTGCCGATACAGCTTGCATCGGCCATTTTGTTTCGTGCGCATACCGTAGTGAGTATGAAAAACAGCAGGGTAAGTGTATATATGGGTCTTGTCATTTGCTTATTTCTGTTTGGGGTTTGTTGTGCAAATGTAATAAAAAAGTGCTTATGGTTGTCTGTTCGCCTCGCTTTATTTTACTTGTGGCGCGAAAAACGGGCGCATTTCCCATAAAATCGGCTATTCAAAACATTTTTTTCGCGTTTTGTTTGGTGATGTGGTGAAATCTCCTTACCTTTGCATCGCTTTTGAAAAACAAGCGTATTGGGGCGCTTAGCTCAGCTGGTTTAGAGCATCTGCCTTACAAGCAGAGGGTCGGCGGTTCGAATCCGTCAGCGCCCACACAAAAAAAGAAACCTCGTTTCCAACTTTGGGAACGAGGTTTTTTGTGTTAAGAGAGGTGGTGAAAGCGGATTATAACAAAAATGTTATCTGGTTGTTTACGCAATTGCAGCCTTTTTCTTATCTTCGCATAGACGTGAATTATACCGCTATTATACAATGCAAAAGGTTATTATTATCGTAGAACAGTCTTCGGATGGTGCTTTTTGGTGTAGAACAGAAACGGACATTGCAGGTGTAGGACTAAACGCTTGTGGTAAGGATGTAGCCTCTGCGAAGGCTGATTTGTTGGAGTGCTATGAGGAGGCCAAAGCTGCTATGAAGGCGGAAGGTAAGGAAATGCCTGAGGTGGAGTTTGTATTCTAGTACGATTTGCAATCGTTTTTTAACTATTTCAACTTCCTTCATGTTACTGAAAAGCTAAACGGGTAGCTTTCAACCCTTCTTTTCTCGTTCAAAGTGCGTTTTCTCGCCATGGCAATGTTTGAGCAAGCTCGGCATCATTCATTTGACTTAACGAAAACGTTCTTTTCTCGTTCCTCGAAAAGTGCGTTTTCTCGCCATGACAATGTCCGAGCAAGCTCGACATTGTTCATTTGGCTTAACGAAAACGTTCTTTATGTTTCATCTGTTCTTATGTCAAAATGGACGCATTTGGTCACAATACGAGAAGATGAATGATTACCCCGTTCACTTATCCACTCGTCCACTTGTCAACTTGTCTACTCGTTAACTTATTAACTCGTCCACTGCTGTAAACTTTTCAGTAGGAAATTTAACACTGTGAGTGCCTTTTTATCCACCAACCGCCAACCTTGCCGCAAAAAATCGATTCTCGCGAAGGTTTGTTTTGATGCAAAAA
>CAUPVH010000125.1:0-5606 GCA_963514635.1 uncultured Prevotella sp.
GTAGCATACCTTGCAGCCGTTCGTGCTGATGGTTGTAAGCGTACATGCTTTCCGTTCCGTTGCCTATACGCGTGTATGCGATAGAATAGTCTTTGTATAGTTTTCGGTAAGAAATTTAACATTATGGGTGCCCTTTTCGTCAACCAATTGCCCACCTTGCCGCAAATAATCGATTCTCGCGAAGGTTGGTTTTGATGTAAATAGGGGCTAGTTTGTGAATGGGGCAAAATGAATTTTTATTTAAATGTGCAGTCGTTTGCACCAGTTATTGGGCTGTTTGCTGCCAAATATACTGCATTTTGGTGCTAAATGGGGTGCGTTTTGGTGCTAAATGCCGTGCGTTTTGCCGCAAAATGGAGTGCGTTTTGGTGCTAAATGCAAGGTGTTTTGGTGCTAAACGCAAGGCAAAATGCCGCTAAATGCGAGCCGATAAGCATAAATATCCACTGCAATGGTATAAATAAAACCCTCTCGAACCATGAAATACATGACTAAAAAGGGCAAAATGGCTCTTAAAAAGTAGGGTTTTAGGGGCTAAAAGTGCGATATTGGAGTTGAAAAAATACGGGTTGGCAACCAAAATAGAAAGGCCAAATGGTGCAAAATGCAGGTATTCTTCTTAAAAAAAGACAAGTTAGAAGACGTGGTAGGTTAGAAATGGTGGATAGATACCGGTTTTTTAGCCAATATTTTCGCTAGAATGGAGTGAGAAATAGAGTGGAGTTGTAAAATAAAAAAGAAGAATTTAAGATTTAGTCGTAGGGCAAATCGTTTGGTGATTGATAAATCGCGTTAGGCAAGTGGGTTAAGTGTGTTGCTGCAAACATAGCGATTAATTCTTTTCGTTCAAACAATCCTAGCAAACATCACATGGCTTTTATCAAAACACACGCAAAACGCTGAGCGAATTTTGTTTACGAACGAAAATGCGTTGCAGGTTATGGAACTGAAAGAGAAGAAAAGAAAGAGAAAGGCAAAAGAGAAATAGGTATTAAGCCCTTGTGTGGAGTTTTAGAACAGGCCTTAATATAATGTGTTGGTGAGTAACTGTGCCACTTGCTCCAAATAATGCTTGTCGGTATCGTCGAAAGTGGCGAGTTGTTTGCTGTCGATGTCGAGAACGGCAACGGGTTTGCCCGACTTGGAGAATATAGGCACTACAATTTCCGACCGCGAAAGGGCACTGCAAGCGATGTGTCCAGGGAATTGTTCTACGTCGGGAACAACCAAGGTGCGCCCCATCTCGAACGCTTGGCCACACACGCCCTTACCAATGGCGATGGCATAGCAGGCCGGTGGACCTTGAAAGGGGCCTAAACGCAACATACCATCGGGGTGAAGTAGGTAGAAACCCGTCCAAAAAAACAGGTCGAAGGCTTGGTGGAGGGCGGCGGCAACATTGGCCAGCACGCTGGTTTCGTTGCTCTCGCCCTTAATGAGAGCGGCTATCTGCGGCAAAAGGGCGGTGTAGGTGGTTTCCTTGTTCATTGTTTTTGGGCGTTCATTTCTTGTTCTACCATGTTGGTTAACAGCACAAACTCGGCCACCGAAAGCTGTTCGGGGCGGCGTGTAAACATCTCTTGTGCATAAAATTCGGGCGAGGCAGGCATGCCGGCAAATAGCTGGCGCAGGCTAACGCGCAACATTTTGCGCCGCTGATTGAACACCGTTTTAACCACGCGCTTAAACAATGTCTCGTTGCAACCAAGTCTTTCTACTTTGTTTCGCGTCATGCGGATAACGGCACTCTTTACTTTGGGTGGCGGATTAAACACCGTTTCGTCTACGGTAAAGAGATATTCCACATCGTACCACGCCTGAATAAGTACCGAAAGAATACCATAGGCCTTTGTTCCTGGCTGCGAGGCGATGCGCAAGGCCACTTCGCGCTGTATCATTCCTGTACAACAGGGGATGAGATGCTTGTTGTCGAGCATCTTAAAGAATATCTGCGAGGAGATGTCGTAGGGGTAATTGCCCGTCAGCACAAAGGGTTGGCCAGAGAAAACGCTGGCGAGGTCCATGCGCAGAAAGTCTTCGCCCAATATGTTTTCTGCCAAGAGGGGGAAGTTTTTGTGCAGGAAGGCCACCGATTCGGTGTCTATTTCCACCACGCGTAGCGGCCTGTTCTTGGTGGCGAGATACTGGGTGAGCACGCCCATGCCTGGTCCCACTTCGAGGATGGGCAGCTCTGGGCATGCGTCTACGGTGTCGGCAATGCGTTGGGCGATGCCTAAGTCGGTCAAGAAATGCTGACCAAGATGCTTTTTGGGTCGTACAAGCTTCATCTTAAATATGTTGTTGCGTTTGCAAAGTTAGCAAAATATGGGGGGATTAGGGCTGTTTTGGGGGTGTTTTGTTTGGTGTGGGGCAGATGTTTTTTATGTGCAATGGCTTGTGCTAAGTGGTAAACTTGCCCTTGTTGCCGCATATTGTGGGCGCGAACGGTCGTTATCTCGGAAAAAAGTGTTTACTTTGCAGGCTGTAAGAATGATGTTTGGCCGTGACAGGATAACCAAAGACGAGCAACCAGAGCGGTTCTCGCCCAGTGGCGGTATGCACAAATGCGGCCCATGTGGCCAAGCAAAAGTAATTAATAACATTCAAAAAACCACAACTTTAAGATTAAAGTAGCATTCTTCGATGCCAAATCGTACGACGAGGTTTCGTTCAACAAGACGAACGCCGACTATGGTTTTGACATCCGTTATTATCAAGAACATCTCAATCTTAAAACCGTTCCGCTGGCCAAGGGCGCCGATGTGGTGTGCATTTTCGTTAACGCGGAATGCAATGCAGCCGTTATCGACGAGCTGATTAAGAATGGCGTGAAACTTATTGCACTGCGTTGTGCGGGCTTTAACAACGTAGATTTGAAGGCGGCAAAAGACAGGATAAAGGTTGTTCGCGTGCCTGCTTACTCGCCACATGCCGTTGCCGAGTATGCCGTTTCGCTGATGTTGGCCCTTAATCGTAAGATTTTCCGTGCCGTTAACCGCACACGCGAGGGCAACTTCGCCCTTAAAGGCTTGATGGGTTTCGACATGTATGGCAAGACGGCGGGCATTGTGGGCATGGGCAGGATTGCAAAAGAACTGATAAAGATATTGCATGGCTTTGGTATGAAGGTGCTTGCCTACGACCTTTACCCCGACATGGAGTTTGCCAAGCAATATGATGTGCGGATGGTTTCGCTGGACGAGCTGTACGCCGAGAGCGACATTATCTCGTTGCACTGTCCGCTTACGCCCGAAACCACGTTCCTTATCAACGCCCAAAGCATTGCGAAGATGAAACCGGGCGTGATGATTATCAACACTGGACGTGGAAAACTGATCCATACCGAGGAGCTGATTGAGGGCTTGCGCACGAAGCAAGTGGGGTCGGCAGGCCTAGACGTGTACGAAGAAGAAAAGAATTACTTCTACGAAGACCGCAGCGATAAGATTATCGACGACGATGTGCTTGCCCGTTTGCTGATGATGCCTAATGTGGTTCTTACGTCGCATCAGGCTTTCTTTACGGCCGAGGCCATGCACAACATCGCGCTTACTACGCTAGAAAGTATTAAGGAGTTTAGCGAAGGTAAGGAGCTGACGAACGAAGTGATGGAGAAGTAAGGGGAGGAAAGCGGCTTTTGAGTTGCAGGGTTTCTAAGCTCGTTGCCCTTTATTCTTGTTGAACGCACGCGCTAGCCAGAAGTTTACGCGCAGGTTAGCTTGGGGAAGTTCGGGGGATTGGGTAGCTTATCAACATTGAAAGACTTGAGCTTTGTGGCTCGAACAGCATTAAGTCTTACCGAAAAAGCAGAGGGGCTGCCATGTAGGCAGCCCCTCTTTCAGTCCCTTTTATAGTGCAGTATGAAAGCATATAGCAGTCAAGTGCACTTTTTCTTCGTTGCAAAGGTAGTTGATTTTTCTACGATTTGCAAGTCTTTATAGAAAGAGCTAAGTCTCTCTCCTTATTTATATAGCGCATTATGCAAATAGCTAACGCGACTGATATGGATGCCGACATCGGATATTCCTGGTAGCATATCGCGTTTCATGTCGTGGTAAACGCTCACCACTAGGCTGTCGCCTTCGCGCAAATCGTGCTTGGCTATGGGGTAACTGTATTGGTAATAGCTGATGCCACGCGAGAGACGAGTGCCGTCGGGCTTGCTAAACGTGCAGTTGATGGTGTCTGTCAGCTCTTGGTTGCCAGGCACAATGCGTTGCTTAACGATGAGTGTGGCCGCCGTAAATGGGTAGGCACCATTGATGCGCACGTCTAGTTGCTGGGCGAATACGCCACCTTGATGAAGCCGGGGAACGTAAAACTTCAAGGTATCGTTCTTCTCCCATCCGCTCACCGACGTGTGACTGTATCGGTGATAGACGGTATCCATGCTGCATGCGCTAACAACGGCGACTGCAAGAGCCACCAACGCGCCTTTCACTAAACGCTCCATCGGCTTGCTATTCTTGTTTTTGCGGTTGATTATTCGTTGGCGAACCTCCTCTTCGTTGGTTATCGCGGCGATGCCTGTTGCCGTTATTGTCTTGTTTGCCCTCTTGTGCACGTGGCTGTTGCGGCCTTTGACGGCGTTTGTCGGGCTGTTGTTCGCGCTGACGCTGATGTTCCTTGCGTTGTTGTGGAGCACCATTTTGGAGTGCAGAACCATCGCGCTTGTCGCCCTTGGGCTTGCCGTTAGCGGGGCGTTTCGGGCGTTTCGACTTGTCGAATCGGCTCAGGTCTGCATTCGCCAAGAGGTCGATAGGCTTGTCGGCATGCTGCTTGTGGCGCTCCTCTTCAAGCGACTCAGGCTTTTCGCCGCGGCGATTCATCTCGATAATAGCCCTTGCACGTTCGGCCGTAATGGTAACTAGGTTCGCGGCGAGGTTCTTATCGGTGGAGTAGGTAACCGTTCCGGCTAGAATATCTGTTTTGAAAACGAAGTGTTCGGCATCGCCCGTGTGCAGCGAAACCTCTTTGCTGGGCATGCGTTTAGCGGCCTCCACGTAGTTGTCTACCTCGTAATTAAGGCAGCATTTCAGTTTACCGCACATGCCGGCAAGCTTTTGTGGGTTGAGAGATATGTCTTGAAAGCGGGCCGCATTGGTGTTAACCGACACGAAATTCTTGTTCCATGTGGCACAACACAGCTCTCTTCCGCAGGGACCTGTGCCGCCTATGCGCCCTGCTTCTTGGCGTGCGCCTATCTGTTTCATTTCGATACGCACGTGAAACGTGTCTGCCAGCACCTTAATAAGCTGTCGGAAGTCTACTCTTTCATCCGCAATGTAGTAGAAAATGGCCTTGTTTCCGTCGCCTTGATATTCTACATCGCCGATTTTCATCTTCAATCCCAGGTCTTTTGCTATCTGTCGGCTCTGTATCATCGTGTCGTTCTCGCGACTCTTAGCCTCTTCGTACTTGTCTAGGTCTACGGGTTTGGCCAAGCGATAGATGCGTTTGATGTCGTCGGCCGACTTTAAGTTGGCCTTCTTTATCTGCAAAGCCACGAGCCTTCCCGTAAGCGTAACCACGCCAATGTCGTGTCCTGGACTTGCTTCCACGGCCACCGTGTCGCCTTTTGTAAGCTGCAAGTTGTTTACGTTGTG
>CAUPVH010000126.1:0-5605 GCA_963514635.1 uncultured Prevotella sp.
CGTTGTTGGGTGTCCACAGGTCCATAGGCGTTGTTTTTTGGTTTCTAGTCTTGGTGGAAATGCAAGGATGAAAACTTGCAATTTAGTTGTCTCCGAAAGCCAAAGTTAGTAAAAGAAATCCAAAACGGCAACAAATTAAGGACACCAACATTTCCCTTTTAACGATATTTAAACCTGGAATTTGTCAACTCGCCAACCCGAACTGGTCAACTCGCCAACCCAAACCGGTTAACTCGCCAACCCAAACTTGTCAACTCGTCAGCCCAAACATGTAAACTTTTTGGTGTAAATTTTAACATTATGAGTGCCTTTTTTGTCCACCAACCGCTCACCTTGCCGCAAAAAATCGATTCTCGCGAAGGTTTGTTTTGATGCGAAAAGGGAGCAGTTGTACATGCAAACAAAATGAATTTTTATTTAAACAGGCCGGCACTAACACCCGTTTTTAGGCCATTTTCAGCAAAATATAGTGCGTTTTGGTGCTAAATGCAAGGCGTTTTGGTGCTAAATGCGCGGCAAAAAGCATAAACATCCATAGCAAATGGTATAAACATAACGCTTTCGAGCTATGAAGAACATGGCTGAAAGGGGCAAAATAGTCGTTAAAAAGTGGGTTTTTAGGGGTAAAAAGCGGGTTATTGGACTTGAAAAAATACGAGGTGGCGACCAATCTAGAAAGGCTAAATGGTGCAAAATGCAGGTTCTGTTCTTGAAAATAGACAAAGCAAAAGGCGCACAAGGTTAGAAATGGTAGACATTTGCCTACTTTTTAACCCATATTTTCGCTAGAACGGAGCGAAAATTAGAGCAGTATTGTAAAATAAAACAAGCGCAAACCGAAATCGGCCGTTGGGCTTTTTGAACCCAAATAGGTCGTTAGAGCCTGTGCAGATAAAGGTTCTTAAAAGACAGGTATATGGATTCAGAAATGAGGAATACTTCACATTAAGACTATATGCATTGCATGATAGGTGTCTACGCATTTAACGGAAGAACCCAACAAAAGAGAGTAGCTTCCCTAAACTAATTTGCTTGCGGCAATCACTTGCCTTTGACTTTAAATCATTTCCTATTCTGATAAAACGTAAACCAATTGTTCGTAGCGGCTGCACGGCCACCTCTGATGAACCGTTGTTTGCAACATGGCATCGCTGAATGCAATTGGAGCCGCTCCGCTAACCCTAAATAAAATCGGGTGCAAAGGTATTAAAAAAGTCTGAAACAAGCCTTAAAGTTATATTTTTAATGTTTTAGGGACTAAAAACAAGCAAACAACTTGTTTTTAGCCCCTAAAAGCATCTTTATTCAAATTATATTAGGTATTAATCTACGCCGTTCCGCCTGCGCGTTATTGTTTTTTTAGCCTGCGCGTTATTGTTTCTCGTCTGCGTATCACTCGTTTTTTCGACTGCGTGTGACTGGCTTTTTCTTCTGCATGTCACTGATTCCTTCGCCTGTTGTGGTAGCTAACCAGCCCAGGAATAATGTCTGTTTCGATACGGGCAGGCACGAAATTAAACTCGGAACAAACCTCGCGAAGCAGGTGTTCCCACGTTGTGGCCACCTTACCCATGAAGTAAACGGGCTGCGATTGGAAGTCGTATTGTATCAGATTGCGGCGTATAAAACTGCGGAAACTCTCTGAAACGAGGTCGCGCACATAGGGATGGCTGGGCCGTTCGGCCAAGAAGTTGCTCACCGTGGCCAGATAATAGTGCGGCAAGGGTTCGTTATACACCTTTTCCATCATCTCGGATGGCGTGGTATTGTTCTTATAAAGGAAGTCGACCACCAGCTCTTCGGGTGCCAATCGTTTAAGAACATCCGACAGAAAGGCCTTTCCCATAGCCGACCCGCTGCCCTCGTCGCCCAGTATGAACCCGCCAGGGTGCACGTTTTTCTCGATGTCTTCGCCATTATAAAAACACGAATTGCTACCCGTATCGAGTATGCAGGCAATGCCGGGCTTGTCTAGACACATGCCGCGAGCCGCTGCCAGCAAGTCGCTCTCAACGAAAGTGGGCGTCTTAAACTGCGAAATGATAGACGTACTCACCACTTTCTTCTTCGACTCGTTGCTGCATCCCGCGCCATAATAATAAATTTTTTGCAGTTTTCTGTGAAAATACTCCTCAGGCAAGCCCAGTCTTACACTTCGACTAATCTCCTTTCGCGTCTGAAAATAGGGGTTAAGGCCCTCTGTTCGTGCCTTTTCCACAATCTTTCCATCCTCAACAAACACCCAATCGGTGTGTCGCGAGCCGCTTACTACAATCAATGTCATCATATCTTTCGTGTCGTATATAGGTTTATAGCCATGCCCACGGCATGCGGTTCGTTTCTATTCAGAAAACACTTTTAGGTTTTATATGCACAAAGTTACATCTTTATTTCCACCACACCATGCTTTTTTGTATAAAAAATGCAGGGTGAATGCAAACAAGTGGCATCAGGATGAGGGGCTAATAGGGATTACAAAGCGGAGGAACGCACGCCCCGAAATGGGCCACACCTATTTAATAATACGCGCGCGTGAGAGAAAAAGAAGGGGCGACGGCAAGGTACGAATAAAGTTTAACAAGCGATTTCTACGCCAAAAAGCAAAAATATCTCCTTAAAGTTTGCACATTCAAAGAAAAGTTAGTAAGTTTGCAACAACATACTTACCCCGCTTCCCACAAGAACAGCGCGCTCAGGGTAAGTCTTTTTTTCTGCCCATGTCTACACAAACCTATAACCAACCACAAATTCCAGTTGAAGAACAAATTCGACTATTAAAATCCAAGGGATTATCTTTCTTGGATGAAGAACGAGCTGAACATCTATTACAACACATCAGCTTGTTTAGGATGAAAAGCTACCTTAAACCCCTCAGAGTATGCAATAGCCGAAATTTCAAGGCTGGCTCCACCTTCGAAGAGGCATACAATACCTATAAGTTTGATGCAGAACTAAGGAAAATGGTCTGCTCTGAATTGGAAAAGATAGAAGTATCTGTCCGTACGCAACTCTCATTGACAATGGGAACTGCATTCGGCATATATTGGTTTCAAAGCCCTGTAAACTTCCGAGACAGGGAACGCCATTCTACTTTATTGAGAAACCTGGCCGATGAGTTCCATAGAAGTGACGATGAAGCCATAGTTACCTTCCAACGTGATTATTCTAATCTGTTCCCTCCAAGCTGGATGGTATTTGAAATAAGCTCGTTTGGCACGCTCTCCATGATGTATCGGAATCTTAACCCTAGCCAAGCACGCAGAAAGTTTGCAAGGTTCTATGGCTTATCCGACACCATTATGCAATCATGGCTACATGCAATCGTGTACATTCGCAACATATGTGCACACCATAGTCCATTATGGAATCGCAAGCTTAGCATTAACGCCATGATACCAAGGCACACCAAACTATCTTTCATTGCTATTCCAAGTGACACAAAGAAGGTTTACTACATGCTTTCCGTCATTTTATACTTCTTACAAACTGTTAATCCCCAAAACACCTTTGCTAATCGCTTCAAGGCTCTACTCGAAAAATATCCCCACATTGATGTTTCAACAATGGGCTTCCCACACGATTGGCAATTAAACCTTCTGTGGCAGTAACGAGCATCATGTTTCTCTCCATCCGTTGTTTGCACATCAGTTAAACAATCCAACCGAAAGCCCGAAAACATTGCGGTGAAGCTGGTTGTTGGTTTGCCAATGGTCGTAGAAACCGCGCACAAACCATGTGGCGCGAGTCTTCTTTATGTTGAGCGGAAAGGTATATTTAAGGCTCACCCCACCGCGATAGGCATTGGCACGATAGTAATCCATGTCGGGCAAAAGCACCTGTTGGGCATAGGGAGCATCGGCATTGGCCAACACAAGGTCGGCAAGCGTAGAGAAGTGCGCACCCCAATAGGCATCCACCCAAAGGCGTTTGTTGGGCAAGAGCGCACGCCCAGCTTCCAGTTTCACATCGGCCGAACGATAACGAAGTTGCGAAAAAGGTACGATATGGCGGTTGCGCACATTCTGCATGCTGGCCTCAACCCCCCAATAGTACAGCAAACGCCCTTGTCCGTCGGTAAAGTTGGCACGATAGTGGGCAGCAAGGTTCAGCATATTTACTTGGTAACGCTTCTTATAGGTAAGGATGGTGTTGTAGTGCGAAGATGCAATACCCGTACTAGGGTCTTTCTCGATGGATAGCTGTTGGCGAAATTCGTCGGCGTAAGCCTGTACATACTGCGCCGAGGCATCTATGCTATGGATGGTTCGCCCTGCGCAGATGCGGTTTTGTGCATTGAGCCAATAACGATAGGTATAATACCTACCAGGCTGAAATTTGATGTTTCCATAAACGTATTCGGTGGCTCGCGCCATGCCAAGAGCTGTGAGCGAGTGCATCGCGGTTGAACGGTAAGCATAGGCTAGTTGCGCTCCCAGCTCGTGGTTCACCCATTGTCGCAGGTAACCATTGTACCCACCCTGCGTGCCGATGGCGTGTTCCATACCCGTAAGGGTGTAGTATTGCAGCGTGGCATCGGTCTGCACGGTGCTGACATTGGGTATTTTCTCTTTGCGGCGATGATAAGTAAGGGCGGCGGCAAGCGTGTTACTGCCGAAGGTGTAGGCTACGGAAGGCGTGAGAGAATAGTCTAACAACTGACTGCGCGACCGTGGATCGCGTTGTCTACTGAGGTCGCCCAGCCCGTACTCGAAGGCCAAGCCATAACGCAGATGTCCCAAAGCCAAGGTAGAAAGCATGGCCCGAAGGTTTATGTTTTGAAAGTCGTACCTACCAGGAACGGCACTGCCCGACAAGTAAGGGTTGCTGTTGTACGTGCGGTACACATCGCTCCAAGCGCGTTCGCGCTCGTTTCCCGTATCGAAATTCACGCTACCATAACCGTAAATCCATTTGCCAATGCGCTGATAGCGTTCGGTATAGAAGTTAATCGAACGTTGCGCACTGCCCTCTTGCACGCGATGATAGTCGCCCTGTTGCAGCGAATAGCCCATAGAAGTAAACCCGCGGTTGCGCATGGAGTCGAGTGTCAGTCCTGCCGCAAAGCCCGTGTTACGCCAAATCTGCACCAAGTCGTTGTGGCGATAGGCCGCTTCGGTGGTGGCGTTCTGCGCCATTGTGGGCAAGCAAAATGTTAACGCCACTGCTATACTAGCTATTTTATTCTTCATATTGGCGTATTTTAAGCGTTGTTGATACATGAAAATCGTTGCTGCTGTTGTTGGTGTCTTGCAAGATAAGTCGTTGCCCTACCCTGCGCGCCACCTTTCGCACCACCAATTCGCCCGTATATCCACTGGCACTTTTAATGTTGGTGTAGCCCGCATCGAGGTTCGGGTATAGGCGTTTTGTGTTAATGTCCACCCCTTGATTGCCGCGTTTAAGGATGTCTACGGCATCGGTAATGTATCGCACGGGTATCTTAACAAACTCCATTCCTTTCACTTTGCCGTAAGCATAGGTCTTTTCCCAAGCCGAAACGTCTTCGGCGGTGCGGAAAAGCGCAACGCCACATGGGCCGCCTTGCAACAAATTCATCTGCGAGATGCTGGTGAAGGCCGAATAAACGAAGGGTAGGGCCGGCACG
>CAUPVH010000127.1:0-5598 GCA_963514635.1 uncultured Prevotella sp.
TGTTGTAGCTGTGCGAAACGTTCGCGATAGGCTTGCAAAAGAAACTTTACGCCGGGGTTGGCATTCAGCGTATCGAGCGTTCCGTTATCCCCATAGGCAAGTATTTCGCCCATAGCGTCGTCGCCCGAAACTACAACAAAGCCCTTGCCTTGCTTGTCGTTGAACACATAGAAGGGCTCAATGGGCTGTTGTTTGCCTGCTCGGGTTTGTGCGGATGCGATGGATTGGCGATTGGGCATGACGTATTTTCGCGCGATATCGAGGGCTTGACGGGCCGTAACCTGTTTGGCTTGAACGGGCAATAGGGTTGCAAACGCAAGTGCGAATAGCGCAAATGCCTGTCGGTAGTGGTTAAGTCCGCGCAGCGAAACATGGGTAGGCTTGCGCCTATTTGTGGCGTAGTATTGGTTCATTGTTTTGTAATTCTTTTGTTTGGTCTTGTTTTTATTCTATAACTCTTCTTTTGTGTTTGCAAGGTGCTGTGAAAAATGTTCCCTTATGTTGGAAACGCGTGCAAAGTTACATAAAAAGAATGAGAAAACACCCGCTCTCTTGCGTTTTAACATTGCGTATTGACGGGGTGGTGAGTAAACAAGTTGACCAGTTAAAGAGTGGATAAGTTGGCGAGTAGACCAGTTTACTACTTTACGAGTTGGTAAGTGAATGGGTTTATAAGTTAAGGGGCGCAGCCGCCTTTTCCCCTTAATAGGCTTTTTCACTTGTCTTTCGTTTCATTGTTCAGCTTTTCTAAGAACAGCTCGAACAGGCGCGATATGGCGTATTTGTTCAGTTCGTGTTCGCTCACCCAAATGTAGTCGGACGGCAGATCGGGCCTAACACTTGTTTCAACAACGGCAAATTGCGCCATGATGATACGGTGGGTGAGTACGTGGCGGAAGGAATATGGCCCCTTGATTGTGGGTGTAAGGGTGGAATGCAGGTGAGAGTTGGGCGGTATGGCTGTTGATTCGGTGCCTTGTTCGCCCTTAAAAAGACGGTCGATACACGCTAATAGCTGCTGCGAAGGGAAGTTATCCTGGTTATTAGTGCCCTCGCGCTTGTAGGTTTTGGGTGTTTGTACACCTGAAAGTATCACGTCTTCGTATAGCAAAGGCTCCCAAAGGCCCTGCCAAATGTCGCCCGCCGGCCGCTTTCGAATGGCAATTTCACCCCCACACCTTATATATATGTAGTCCATGCAACGCTGTTTGGGGGCTTGCGACTTGTTTTTTACGGGTAGCGAACGCACCAAACCTTGTGCGAAAGCTACACATTGACCACTTAACGGACAGCTGTTGCAGAAACTTGGCGTTTCGTTTGGTACGACTGTGTGGCCGTTTACCTTGCCAGTTTCGCCCTTCACGGGCAAGCATTGCAGTGCGCCAAAGTCCATGATGGCCTCGTTGTAGCGTGCTGGTGCGTGGTGGGGCAAGAGCGATTGGGCTAAGGTGGCGAACTGTTTTTTGCCTTCGGTGGAGTTGATGGGCGTGTCGATGCCGAAGAAACGCGCCAAAACACGATACACATTGCCATCTACTACCGCCACTGGAAGGTTGAAAGCGATGGACGCAATGGCCGCCGACGTGTACGGACCAACGCCTTTTAGCTTGGAGATTGCCTCGTGAGTGTTGGGGAAATGCCCCAATTCTGCAATTTGTTTTGCCGCTTGGTGCAGGTTGCGAGCGCGCGAATAGTAGCCCAAACCTTGCCAAAGGCGCAACACTTCGTCTTCGGTGGCCGCGGCCAGAGCGTTTACCGTGGGGTAGTTTTGCATAAATCGCTGCCAATAGGCCATGCCTTGGTTCACTCGCGTTTGCTGTAATATCACCTCACTAAGCCAAATGGCATACGGATCCTTGGTTTCGCGCCACGGCAAACTTCGGCCGTGGCGTTGAAACCAATGGAGTAGGGCGGTGGAAAAGGGATGAGTTGTGGTCACGATGTGGGCTTTAAGCAAAAACGATAATGAGCAGGGTATGGCGCAAAGAAGGCTACTTCTCCTTGTCCTTTTCCTCTTTCTCGGTCTTTGGAAAGTTCTTTCGTATCAGTGCAAACATCTTGTCTTTATCCTTTTTATACAGCTTTACGTACTTTTCGAGTGCGGGTACAGGTCCCGTAAGGTCTTTGTTGTTGATGTAATGGTTCAGTGTTGCCACCATCGCAGCCTCGTATCCGTCCTCTGTTACTTTGGTTTCCTTGTTCTCTAAGGCATAAAGAATGTAGCCTGCATAATAGCTAAACAAGTAAGGGTTCGATTCCTTTTTGGCTAGAAGTTGGGATTCGTTCTTCCCCATTGGTATCGTAACTTGGTCTGACGGCACCGCCCAAGCCATGATAAACCTAGCTGCATCTTGCATGTCGCGGGCCGTAAACCTATGCGAGAGATAGTATTGGCAGCATCTTTCAACATCTTTGGTATGCTTTCGGCAGTCTTCGGCTGTTTCAAGTTTCGGCAGTTCAGGCAAGTCGCCATAGCCTTTCTTGGCCTCTTCTTTTAGCTTTTCCAACTCTTCGCTTAGACTTTGTGCCTTGTCTTCCTGCTTGTTCCCCTCGTAATAGGTAACCAGATACTCGGCTTCATCGAGATATTCTTCGGCATGTTGCCCATAAAGGTCTTTGTATATGGCCAATGCGCGCAGCTGAAAGTTGATGGCATCGGCCTTTTCGCCTGCGTAAAACGAGTTCTCGGCAGCGTGAATAAGTATCACAGCCATGTCTTTATCGTTGGTATAAAGTCCCTCGTATATTTTCAATGCTTTCTTACTGTTGGCCAAAGCCTCCTTATGTTGTCCGTTAGACGATAGGTATAGCGAGAGGTTGTCTAAGTACCAAGCATACCGTTTGTCTTTGGTGTTGAAGTGTTTGCCGTATAGGTCTACCACCTTTTGAGCCGTTTCTACGGCCTTACTCAGGCGTTTGGCCCTGAAATAAGACTTGCCAAGGAACACCAACCCATCAATATAGATGGTGTCGGCCTCACCACGAAGGTGCTTTACCTTTGCGGTGTAGTCTGTGAAAGCCGCTATGGCCTTGTCGAATTTGCCATCGGCGATGAGCATACAAGCAGTGCTATCCATCTCGTGCAGTTGTTTTTCTTGCTCCGTTTTCTGTGCTTGTGCAGCGTTTGCGGCGAGCAACAGCAGTGCCGCGAGTAGTGTTTTCTTCATAAGCGTTATGGTTGATATTAGTTTTAATGTTGATATTTGGTGGTGGCGAAGCGTGGTCTTCACCACCGTTTTGCTTGATTTAAATTTCTTGGTTGTTGAGTTCTTCTGTTTTTTAGTTTTGTTGTATGCTGTTTCTAATTGCGCATTGACGAACTTTTGCATGTTGGATTTAAAGTTACTTGTAGGGGTTGGCTGGTGAATGAGCCGCCTTTCAAACTTGCAGTTCCATAACTTCATCGGCTTATAACCTCACGAACTCACAAGCTAATGAACTCATAACCTCACAACCTCACGAACTAATGAACTCACAACCTCATACCCTCACAGCCTTATTTATTGTTCGGGGTATTGCTGGTAGATGGTTAGTCCGAAGACATGCGTATAGGCATATATATGCTCCATGATGTCGGCCAGCGTGTGTTCGTAGTGAATGTCGGGTGCATTCTTAATGAAAAAATAGAACTCTATGGGCAGTCCGCACTGCGTGGCCTCTATTTGTTTTACCATCAACGTTTGCTCTTCGTTCACCTCTGTGCGCTTGGTGAGATATTGTTCGATGAACAAGCGGAAGAGCGAGATGTTTACTTGTTGGCCTTGCATCTGCTCTTCGGTGAGCAACTTGCTCGAAAGCAGCGAGTCTTTAAGGGCATCGTCTACCAGCTTAACACTTCTGAAATCTACGTACAGCAGGCGTTTAACGCGTCGCCCAGCCCCCTTTTGCATACTACGCCAGTTTTGGAACGACCCGCTAACCAATGCCAACGGCGGAACGGTAACGGTGGTGTTGTCGAAGTTTCGCACCTTTACGGTGGTCAGGCTGATGTCTTCCACCACGCCATCGGCAGGTGTTGAAGGCACCGTTATCCAGTCGCCCTTCCTCACCATGTCGTTACTCGTTAGCCTAATGCCGGCAACCAATCCCTCGATGGTGTCTTTAAACACCAGCATCAGTATGGCCGAGGTTGCTCCAAGACCAGCAATGAGCGACAGCGGGTTCTTGTTGAAGAGGATAGCAACCACCACAATCACGGCGATAAAGATAACAATAACTTTCAATACGCCGCAAAATGTGCGGATATATTGGCGAACGGCCGGACTGGAAGATAGTTTAAGCTGGTTGAGTGAGTTGATGAAGGCGATGAAAAGCCTTACCGACATCACCACAATGTATATGGCCGTGAGTTTCTCTAAGGCGGTATGCACCCAGGCATATTGGAAGAACACCAAGGGCAAGAGCCACGAAACCACGATGGCTGGCACAATTCGGCTTGCCGTTTTCAGCACATTGTCGTTGAGAAGGATGTCGTCCCAATTGCTTTTCGTCTTGCTGGTGATGCGGTGCACCACGGGAATAAGTATCTTACGGCAAAGCGCGCCTGCCACCCAAGCCAGAAATATGGTGACCAGCACCAACAAAACGTGGCGCACAATGGGCACGGCGTTGCCCGATACGCCTGTTAGGCGGATGATTTGTTCTACGTAATCTTTTATTGTTTCCATTGATATGTCGGTTTTTAAAACATGGTTATGAGTAATGTTGTGGGGTTAGGGTTGGCATAGGGCCATGCAAACCTTGTCTTGAAATGCACGTGCGTTGCGGCCGCGCATCACGCCTTGGTTGATGATGGCAAAGCAAAGGCGATGTCCGTTGGCGGCTGTGCAATAGCCTGCCAGCGAGAAAACACCCGTAACGCTGCCCGTCTTGGCACGCACGTTGCCACGAGTAAACACCCCTTTCATGCGCGATTTCAGCGTGCCGTCTATGCCGGCGATGGGCAACGAGGGCGAAAGGTGCAGGTAAATGTTGGCATTGCGAGCGGCATAGCGCAACATGGCCACCTCCAATTCGGCCGAAACATAGTTGTAAAGTGATAGTCCCGACCCATCGGCCACCTTGTAATCAGCGGCGTTAAGGCCTAGCTTGGCGATGAGCCTTTTCACCACTTGTGCCGCGTTTTTGGCCGTGGCGGGCTTGTTTCCCGTTGCTGCGGCAATTTGGAAGAACATGGCTTCGGCGTAAAGGTTGTCGCTCTCTTTCATCATACGCATCAGCACTTGGTCCATTGTGTGAAAACGCGTGCAGATGCAAGTGGCGTCTTGCGGACGTTGACCTGTGGCGGTGAAGGCGTCTAGCACGATGCCTGCCTTGCGTAGTTCTTGCATAAAGCGGTCCATAAACACGTCTTTACGTGCATAGACCAATGCCGAGAGCACAGGATTGTCGTCGTCCCAGCACCAACCCTTGCCCAACAGGTCGGTTGTTTTCATCGACTTGTCGGCGTATAGCGTGCCGCGAATGGTGTCTACCCCCATCTTTTGCAGGCTTTCAACAAAGGCGTGCATGTCGTCGGTGTTGAAACGCGGGTCCATTCCGCCAACGCAATACACGTTGCCCGTAAGTGTTCGGTTTTCGATAGTGCCTGTATAGCAC
>CAUPVH010000128.1:0-5594 GCA_963514635.1 uncultured Prevotella sp.
GGTTAATACGGTGAGCGACACCACAAATTCGCGCCCCAACAGCGTGTCGGGGATTTCCCAATAAAGCCGCTCGCCCACCTTATATGTGGTGAACAGACCATGAGAAACCAACGCTTGGGGATTGTTTGCGAAGAAACGTGGAGCCGTTTGCGCCTTAGCCGCAAAAGACAACAAGGCAGAAAAAACAACCAAACACAATCTACGATACATGATAAGAGATGTTGACAGCCTGCGCAAGAAACGCTCGCCGATGGCGAAAACCCATCGGACGGGCGTTTCTAAGCATTGCCTTTATTCGTAATTAAAAGTAATGTCGACAATTTTTCCAAAGGGCAAACTGCCGTTGCCATAAACAAAACTAGCGTTAGAGGTACGTGCCAAGTCGCCGGCGGCCGTGAGTTTCAGTTCTACCACCGTACCTTTATCGCCCTGATTGTAGGCCACACCCAACGTCGTACCTAGTGTTTCTGTCGTTTCGCGGTCCTTAAACTTCGCGCAAACCACTTGTGCATCGGCAGGTGCAGCATATATTTCCACCACCTTATTGCGCTTTAAGTCTATGCGATACACCTTATTTGCGGCAGCCATAAAGAGCAAATCGACCGAATAAGCATAACTTGCAGTAAACTTAGCGGTCTTTAAATTCACCTCGCCTGGCATGTCTACGGTGTATTTAGCTGCACAAAATGGCTCCGTGCTACGACAGCTGAACTTGAACACGGTTAGCTGTTTACCTGTATTGTTATAGCCAACAGCATATAGCTGATTGCCAAAAGCACCGCCTGCCACAATGTCGGCAATGGTCAATTCGGCAGGTACATTGTCGGGATCAAACACATTTACGTAGGTGCTTCGTTGCCCAACGGGTTTCAATTCTACGCCTCTATCGGTCCACGAGCCGTAACCCTTGCGTAACGAAACCGATGATTTGGGCGTGCCATAGAAGTCTTGCAAACCCAAAGAGCCGCGTTTCAAGAAACGATGGGCATACGAATCGTAGAAATACAAGGCGTTATTGCCAGCCCCGTAAGCCGAGATGGCGGGGTACTTGTCTCCCTCTTTCAGCGAATAAGGCACGCACGCACCATCCATGTGGGCAAAGTAGGCCTTGCCGTTATTAACAAATAGCTCGCCGTGGGTGTCCATCTTATAATTTTCTATCTTTATAGGCGTACCCTTGGCAGTAGGCTCGAAGAGTATTTTGTCTGTGGAATACTTTACGGCAAGCGTACTGGGCGTAACAAAAGCCACGCCTTCTGTGGTGGCGATTACCATACCAGGATTGGCCGTAAAGCCCCAAAAGCCGAACAAACTGGCAGCTTCTTTGTTTCCATATACCTTACGTGCAGCCACGGCCAATGGCTTACCGCTAAGCGGGAAAGGCTCGTTGCGTTCTGATTGGTAGACGTCGGCAAACACAAAGTGCCCTTCGGGCGTGCCTTCAACGGCTCCCAACTGGGCCTTTCCGCCTTGCTCGTACAGCACAAACCAACAAGGGTTGAATGGTTTCACTATTTTCACCTGCGTTGTTTTAAACCATTGCGTGCCGTTAAGCTTATCTGTCACAACAAGCAGCAACCCAATATTGTCCGCGTGCCCCGTCTTCACAGTCACTTTGCAAGTTTTTCCCTGAGCGTATGGGATGTAGTCGGTCATCTTATCCGACAAGGCCTTGGCACCTTCTTTGGCTATCAGCCATTGAAAGTCGAGGTTCTCTTCGCCCGTTTCTTTCGTTTGCACGATGGTTGGCGTAAGGGTAACCTCCACATCATCCACCTTCGGCATGCGCACTTGCTGTTCGGCAAGTTCTATGGTAACGCCGTTCACGTCGTGATAATCGTAGTTTCCCTTATCTTCGTAGCATCCTACCAAGGCAAACGCCAAGACAGATGCAAGAATTGTTTTCGCGAGTTTTGGTTTCATTGTCGTTTTCTTATCGTTTATTATTTTCTCCCCGAATGGTCGTTCGCATCGGGGCTTACACTTTATGGTAAAAGGACTAGGCATTGCCTGCAACAGCCTGTAAGCAACAAACAGCGGCACCACGTGCACGCTTTTAATCGCTACAAAGGGCCTTGTACTGGCACTACAAGAGGCTTGTACTGCCGTTACAAAAGGCTTGTACTGCCGCTACAAGGTGCTTGTAGCCCCAGTACAAGCGGCTTTGTATTGACCCATTACTCATTGCCAGACGGATTTATAAATCCAATTACCTGTCCCATATAAGAACTAACTTATGGCATTTCAAAAGATAAAGGCGGCAAGGAAGTTGCCATCACATCCCCGAAAGCCACACACGCACCTTGCCTAGAACGATATGACATTGCCGTCATCGTCGAGTATGTCGGGCTTTCCGGCCTTCACATATTCCTCGTAGGCTTTGGTAACGGTTTCATAATCGTCGTAAGAAATGTTAGAATAGGCCTTGCCCAGCACGTCCATCATAAAGATGTACTTGCCATTGCTGTACTTTCCCCAATCTCCTTCTTCCCAATCATAGGGCCTCAACCGCCAGCGCACGTTCACCAACATTTGGTGTTTCTCCACCAGTCCCTTGTCGAACTGATGGGCAGCGTTACCCAAATCGAACGCCATATAACAGCCGAAGGCCTTGTTTCCCCATTTCAGTTCGGGGCGTTTCACGCGGAAACGATAGGTTTGGCAAACGGTATCAAGGGCCGAATAGGTGTACTTGTCGGCCAATTCCAGTTCGGGTGCGGCCTCATATCCTTCTGCTGGCTGCACTTTCAGGCAGAAATCGCGGGGCGCATTGAGGTGTAGGCCTTGTATGCGCACCTCAAAACTATCGGCTTTAAACGCTGTTTTCTTTATGTAATCGGTGTCTACAAACTCTATAATACGTTGACTCCACTCAAAGTTTAGGCGTGGCGACTGGTCGTAAAGTTCTATTTCGTTTTGCTTGCACCCCACAAAAGCGGCTGATGCAAACAGCACGGAGAGTATATATAAGATGTGTTTCATACCTTTTTACGCTTAATTGTTGTTACCATGTATCGTTTCTCCGTCGGGCAGCGGTATTTGGTATTGCGCCTTGGCCATGCTCTTCTCCGCACATCCCAGCCATGTTTCGTAGTTGTGCGCTTTGAGGAAGAAGAAGAGTTTGCCCTCGGCAAAGAACTCCTTACGATACTCTTTCATGATTTCGTTGATGCGTTTGGTTTGCGTTCTGCTAACACCCGGCACAGGTTCGGGGTCGTCGTAATGCTCGGTTCGTATCTCGTCGGTAAACGATATGCCGCGTGCAAAGCGCACAGCATTAAGAGCATCGGCGCTTTTCTGCGCATTGGGTTCGCACTCGGCCACGATATAATACATTTCGGGCAAGCGAATTAGCGGTATGGCATTTGCCCCAACATAGCCGTAAGCCTCCTTCAAAGGCTTTTGGTTGTACTTTCGGCAGAAGGCCACAACGTCGCTACTGCCCGTCAGTTCGAACATTTCGGGCAACTTGCGCCAGTCGGTTACGCCTGCGCCTGCGGTTTCGTAGAACTCGTTGAAGTTGCTTTCGCTCGTGGTATAGTGCATGTCACTGCGCTTACCCTCGGCATCCATGTGGTTAGCCGTAAGCAACTTGTCGAGTTCGTGTATCGAAATGCCGAAGATTTGCTCGCTATAACGGATGGAATTATAATTGGCGGCCGACTGCGCATCAATGAGTTTGAAATGCTCGTTGGCATCAATCACCTCGCGCGCATACTTTACGGCCAAGGCTTTGCTCTCGGCATCGCCCTTATAACAGTACACCCTAGCAAGCATGGCCTTAACGGCAAAGAGGTTCATGCGGAACTCGCGGTTTACCAAAAAGCCGTTCTTCTGCTTGTAATCCTCGCTGTCTGTGTCGGTGAAAAAATCGAGCGGGTCTGACGTTTTGAGCAAGCTCTCTGCCTCGTGCAGGTCTTTCAGCACCGCCTCTACCACCGCTTGGGCAGTTAACACGGGCGTTGGCACGCGGTTGTATGTGGTTCTGTAAGGTATGGCCTTTGCGTTGGGCTCCTCTTTATATATAGGTCCGAAGAGGCGCAACAGGTCGAAATGCAAAAAGGCACGCAAGCCCAAGGCCTCGCCGCGTATGGTTTCGTAATAGCGGGGCGTTACCAGCACGTTGCGTTTGGTCTCGGTATAGCCGATAATGTTGTTCACATTGGCGATAACATTATAGAGATCGGCGTATATGGCATCCTTTTTCGACTTGAACTTATTATCGTAATCGTACACGAAACTTTGGTCGAAAACAGCCGAAGTCTCGTATCCGGGATAGCCCGTGTACAGTGCGCCCAACTCGTCTATGTAGCCATAAGACAGGTCGGCACCGTAAAGCGTGGCCGAACCAAGCTTGATGTACACGCCCGTAAGGGCATCTTTAAAGCCCGACTCCGAGCTAAACTGCTTATCGGTGGGTATGGAGGTCTTGGGTTCTACGTCTAACCAGTTGTTACAAGCGGTAAGTCCCAACATCGCCACCAGCAATAATATATGTATTTTCTTCATCATTGTGTCCTACTTAAGTTAAAATCCGACGTTGAGCGAGAATATAAATTGGCGTGAGAAAGGATAACTTGTACCCCTTTCGCGCTTTACGGTGGAGAGGTAGAAGAAGTCTTCCATGTTGAAAGCGAGCCTTGCCGAGTTAACGCCCACGCGTTTAATGAAGGGTGTATTGTTGCGGTCCATGCGGTAATAGAGCGAAAGCGAACTGCCTTGCAGCACGTTTTCGTCCATGACGAAACGCGAAGTGGCCTTCGTTTCCGACCCGCGGGGGGTTATTTCGCGGAACATGGCCCTGTCGCCAGGCCTTAGCCATCGCAGTTGCGTTACGCGGCGGTCGGCATTATATTTTAGATTGGCGTTCTCAACCTTGTCGATGAGGGTTTGATTGTACACTTGTCCGCCGAAACGATACAGCATACTCACGTCGATACCCCAGCCCATGTAGGTGAACGAGGTGTTGATGTGGCCTTGCCAAGTTGGTTCGGTGTTGCCAACAGGCACTGCATCCTTCGCATCCCAGTTCACTGCACTGGTCATTTCGCCGTTGCGTTTCAGCAATATCTCGTTGCCCGATGCGGGGTCGATACCCAACGAGCGCACCACCCAAATGCGATTAACCGACTGTCCCTCTTCGTAGCGCGGCAAGGGAGCGTTTTTCAGGTTGCCGGCATTCACTTCGTTGATGTGGCGCATGGCCTCTGATATTTCCAGCAGCTTGTCTGTATTGTGCGATCCGTTAAGGGTGACGGTCCAATACGACTGCCGTGCCACGTTGCGATAAGGTATGGCCGAGAGGGTTAGTTCCCAACCGCGGTTTTCTAGCTTACCGATGTTCTCCGGATATTGGGCAAAGCCCACCGATGGCGCAAGGCTAACCATTGTTATCATGTTGCTGGTAACTTTACGATAGTATTCCACGCGTGCGGTAAGCCGATGGTCTAGCGCACCCAGTTCTAAGCCGAAGTTTAGGTTGCGCGTTGTTTGCCACTTCAGTTTCTCGTTGTGCATGGCCAGTATTTCGCTGCCCGTTGCATCCGAAGAGTAGTAGGGCAAAAGCAAGTTGGCGTAGGTGTAATAGCCGTGAG
>CAUPVH010000129.1:0-5588 GCA_963514635.1 uncultured Prevotella sp.
CGTCCATTAAAAAGTGGGGTTTTAGGGGCAAAAAGCGGGTAATTTGAGTTTAAAAAATACGAGCTGGCAACCAAAATAGAAAGGCAAAATGGTGCAAAACGCACGCAAAACTCTTAAAATCGGACTAAAAACGAAACGCCCAAAGCTGAAATCAGCGCCTAAAAGCATGCTTTTGGGTCTTTGTTTTCGCTAGAAGGTGTTGGCAGAGAGTGTGTGTTTTGTAAAATATCGTTACCTTATTTAACGCTAATCTATTTGTTAGAAACTGATTGAAAGAAGGTCTTTAACAAACCAATTTGGGTTAAACCGCTTTCGTTCACCGCCCATTCCATTGCATGTCCCCCAGAAATCGCCGTCAAAACAGCATTTCGGGTTCTGCTCCAAGCATTCTTTTCTTCTTCTTGACATACAGCACGACGTAAACGATCGAGATGGCAATTCCTAACGCAACACCTATAATCGCGGCCTCCGGCCCAAACAAACCGCAAATTAACAAGTCGGGACCAGATATTGCCATCGTGCTTATTCCTTCTACAATAACTTATCCACATGTGGTAAATTGTACCTTTACAGCCCACATCCTCGTTGCGGCGTTCTACATCAAGACACCATCATTCTGTCCTTCCATGCCATGTTCCATTCGCAATTGCTAAGCTTCATTTTCATGAAATGTAGCACTCCCCACAGCATCCGCCTACAAACAACCAATTGTACATTAGTAACGGGCGTCTAGTTGAACTAAAAAGGCTACGCTAAACCTACATTTAGCATAGCCAATCTTAGTTGTATTAAAGTGTAGAAAACTTAGTTTCTTACTTATTCTTAACCTAATCTCCTATCAAAGAAATGGTCTTTATAATCCTGTACGGCCTTTTTAATTAAACGGCCTAACGCAGTCCACAAGACCTTTGCTCAGCCTTTGATTGTGTGCATCTCTTTTGTTGAGAGTTTTACAATAAATAGCTGATTCATCTTGTATCTATTTTTTTGTGTCCATACTTATCGAGAGCTCTAACCAGACAAATGGTAAGGAACGTGGCTAACGCAACTCCGATGAGCATCAGGCCACACCGCAAGTACAGATTTATGTTGAGATAACATTCCCTTAACTCAAATATAACGCTACAAAAGATGAGCGTATTTGACAACATGTGCAGCAGAATGGTGTGTATCAGGCTTCTTGATTTCAAGAAAACGATGCCAAACAGGAGGCCTAAAAGTGTTGCCGGCACAATCTGATGCAGCCTTACATGGATAAGACCAAAAAGAATTGCGCTTATCAACACTGCCGTTACGGGCTTATATCGCGTAAGCAAACCACGCAGAAGAATGCCTCTAAACATACATTCTTCTACCACTGGCCCTATAAATATCGCGCCAATCCAAAGCCATACATCGTTATGCCCATCCCCATCTGCATGAAACAGGGTGGAGAAAGGAAGACTAACAAAAGCATTAAGAACAAGAACGATGGTGGCAGAAAGGGCAAGTCGATGTAACTGAAAGGTGTAATATCCGCGAACAGGTATGCCCTTATGCTTGTTTATAAAATATGTGGTCAACGAGAAAGCAACTCCAAGCAGGCAGAATAGAACCGTTTGGCCTGCTCTCGTTTCGATAAAATCACCGAGAACAAAAACAAAAGGGCATGCCAATGCCATTGTTGCGGCAATCATCAGCAGAAACTGATATACCCTGTTGGGGATAAAACGATTTTCTTTCATCGTATCGACAGATGATATAAGTTAGACAAATGGTTGATTTCTTAACCCAAAGACATGTACCAGCCGCCAATTTTCAACCATTTGCAAAGGCCTCAGCGGCATGGATAATATGGAGTTGCCTGCCTCGTTCCACGCCCCTCATGGTATGGCATTCTCTTTTCTCGCACCTACACGCATTGAAAACTGTTGCCGTGAACATGGCGATGGAACAAGGAAACAACTTACAACTAAGGCTTGCCGTCAGGCGATTGGAAGACCAACACACCCATTGTGCCAACAGCATTGCAGCTGCTGGCACATGGAACGAACCTTAGTGCAAGTTGTTTCAGGTTGTTTTTTATCACATCAAGAGCCGCCCAACGATGGGGGCATGCCCTGCTTACTTGTTCAATACCTTGCGACATTGCTTGCCCGCATAGTTTACCTTACCCACCTTTTCGAGGTGAGAGATAATCATATCGGCCGTAAGCAGGTTGGTATCGCGACCTTTATCCTTGCGTGGGGAGTCACAGATGGACGTAACGTAGCTGTTCATCGCCACGCGATAGGTTTTCTTCATGTCCAATCGTTTGCCCTTGGCATCGGTCATGACGATGCTCTTAATGACGTTCGGCTTATTCTTATCGACGGTTACTGTACACGAAAGGTTGGACGAGGTGTAGGGGAAACGGTTCTCATCGTTAACATAACAAGCGGCCATGAGGTCGTAAAGCTCCTTTCCCGTAAGGTTTAATTCTACACAACGATTGCCAAAGGGGTCGAGCGTAAGCACCTGCTGCACCGTTATTGGGCCTGCCGGCAGATGGTCTAAGCGTATGCCGCCCTCGTTCCAGACAACGAAGTCGGCCTTGGCCTCGCTGCAAACGGCATCGCACATAAAGACACCCAACTCTTCTCTGTTGGCAAATGGCACATCGGTAACGGCCAGTTTGCGTTTGAAAGCCTCGTTCTCGTTGAAGAAACGCAGCAGTTCGTTGGCCACAACATTATTGGCGGAATGATGTTCCACGTCGATGTTCTTTGCCTCCTTAGCCACAACTTTGCCGTTTTCTAAGGTGAGTGTGGTGAGCGTTGCCTGCTTTAAGCGGTTTACGTTTTGTGTGATGAGCACGCCATTATGCACCTCGCCACCTTTCAGCTGCGTGTGCGAGTGTCCGCCAATGATAAGGTCGTAGTAAGGAAAACGGGCAGCCATGTGCACATCGTCTTCATAACCAATGTGCGACAATAGTATGTTTACGTCGCATTTTTTGGTCAACCATTCGTATTTGGCGATGGTTTCTTCAACGGGTTTAAAGTCGAAACTGCCTACGTTGTCGGGGTGGGTGTCGGGCAATCCGTGGGTTCCCAGCTGCACCACGCCCAGCACGCCGATGCTAACGCCGTCGATGTTGAACACCTTATATGGTATGTGGTTGATGCCCTTTTGGGGTACGGGGGTTAGGTTGGCGCAGAGATAAGGGAAGTTACTGAGGGCAACAACCTTTGCCAAACCATCGGGACGTGAGTCGAACTCGTGGTTGCCGTAGGCCGAAGCATCGAAACCGATGAAGTTCATAAAGGCCACCATTGGGAAGGATGTGGGCTTAAACTGGTCGTTATAGGGGCTACCTGTGCGGTTGTCGCCTGCTGCAAACACCAGCAGTTGCGGGTCGATGGCCCTCAAACTGTCTGCGATGGCCGCCAAACGGGGCATGTTTTCCAGTTTGGCGTGCATGTCGTTCACAGACAAAATGTGGATTTCTCGCCGTTGCGCCACGGCTGTTGTCAACACCAACAGCAGCCATAGCAATAGAATGTTCGTTCTTTTCATAATTATTTAGTAGTTATATTGCGTATAATTCAAGCGATTTCTTAAACTCTTCATACTGTTTCTTGTACTTCTCGAAGTCGTTGTAGGTTTTGAAACGAATGCCAAGGATGTAAACCGTACTTTCTAATTTGCTGCGCACCATGCGATAGCTACAAGTGCGTTTAAGCTTAGCATCGTAGTAAGAGGAGAATGTAACTTCTTCGCCATCACCCACTCCTTTGCTTGTTGGCGCGTCTTTGGAGGTGCGCATAATCTTGTCGGCCTCGTCGGTATCGCCTTTGGGAGCGAATACATAGAACGTACATGCGCCATTGGGCGATGTAAACGTGGCAGCATCGTACTTTGAAGGCATCGACTCAGACGGGCATTCGCCCTTGGCCTTAAACGTGTAAGGGTAGCGAATAGAGAACCACGCTCCCACGAAACGGCGCGTTTGCGCTTGAAGGGCGGTTGTGGTTAGGACGAGGAACATGAGTAAGATGAATATTTTTCTTGCCATTGTTTTGGGGTTATGGTAACACATTTATATATATACGCGTGCGAAGGCAGAGGTAACGAGAATGAAAATAACTGCCAACCGAGATGCAGGGGGAACGCAGGGGACTAGCAATAGCCGTTTGCCAAGCTGCCTGATAGGTCCTCATCACTTGCGCAACAGGCACACAGCAGCCCTTAACACCCAACGTTTAGCGGACAACAACTCCGTGTCGTTATGGTGCACACAGCAGAATGGCACACCCCTACCCTGCCATTTGCCCGGTTGAACCCCTGCGTTTTGTACGCGTAAGGCTGATAAAAGCAAGCTAGGCGGTTGCGGCGTGGCATCTGAAAGCAAGGCGCGATTGGCTTACTCGGCCGCTAATCGGCCACGTCTGTCTCGACAATCGGCACGAGGCTTATGTCTGGGTTCTGCTGTAATGGCGCATGAAAATCGGTTAGATGCCCGTGAGCATCCATCACTTTCATTCGCCAGAGTAAGCTTTGCGGCAGACCTTTGGTTGCCAAATATCGCCTGGCGGCATCTTCAACGGTAGCCCCTTCAAAGAGTTCTACGCTGATTTGGTTTACTTTTGCACGCATAGATTGTTGGTTTAATTAGTTAGGAGGCCGCACAACGAGCAGGGAGAACCCACGCAGAGTTGAAAGACCTTATATTGTAGTGTGAACGAATTGGCTATGCCAGAACTGCCCTTACGCCACTAACAGCAGCACCGCAAGCATACATTAGGCCCCCAAACTGGCCAGTTGTAGCCCTACAAAGGTGCTTGTAGCTGCACTACAAACGGCTTGTAGGCTCACTACAAATGCCTTGTAGCAGCCCTACAAGGTGCTTGTAGCCCCGCTACAAATGCCGTTGTACCGACACATGGCTAGCGGTTTGTTGCCCAACGGGTTTCAAAAAGCTATCCTTCCTTATTATAAATAGGGAAAGCTTGCTCTCTCCCCCCGTCTCCAAAGGATAGCGGGGAAGGGGAGAATAGCTTGTTGTTGCGTTGCGTACAGCGGCACTCGGCCTAGTAACGGCACGTCAGTTCCCACTTCTATCGCTTGTTATATGGGTGCTGCCGTAAGGCTATTGTTACGGCCTTTGGTATGCGTTGGCGGCCACTTTCACAGGTGCCGAGAAACCATTGCCGTTCCATTTCAAGTAATAGAAACGCATGGTGTCGTTCCCCATGTTTCTAACACCGATGTTCTTACCCTTTCGTGGCAGGTCGCACAATGTGCCTTCGAGCTGCGTTAACCGCTTATGAACAGTGAGGTCGGGCGTAAGTGTTCGGGTTGTGGGGTCGTAATCGTAAGCCATGCACACCTGAGAAGAGAAAGTATCGCTCTCGTAAGTGAGGGTAACAACCAGCAACTTATGGCCGTTATCGCGTTTCCAAAGAGCGGCATCTAGCTTTTGATCGTTTTCGCATTCCACAAAAAACCAGCCAGCAATGGTGTTGTATGCCACGCTACCGTAGTTGCAGTCGGTGACAGCGTAGGTGCTGCTCTTGGGATTAACGGGCGATTCGGGATTATCAAAATTGAAACGCTCGTAGCGTCCC
>CAUPVH010000130.1:0-5556 GCA_963514635.1 uncultured Prevotella sp.
AAATGCTCCGGAAGAAAGTCATCAACACCGGATTTTACAGAACGAAGGAGGAGTTCAGGCGAGCGGTGACGAATTTCTTCGAACACATCGCCGATTACAAAGAAGAGTTGGAGTCACTTCTAACTCTCAATTTCCGATTGATTAATTCCAAAACCCTTCCCTTGTGACTATATATGAAGATGAAAAGCCGTTTTACTGCCGAAACCCCAACCACTACAACCAAAAAACGCGCAACAAGGCACAACATTTTGCCTCCACATGGTGGCTTTTTCTTTTTTTATTCCTATCTTTGCAATAACGGCGTCGCCACGGTTCGCCAACGATACGGATAACCAACAAGACGCCCTCAGCTAACACTTCAGTAAACAAACAGTTATGAGAAAAGTAACATCCAGATTGTTATTCGGAATAGCCGCCGTAGTTTTCGCGGCAACACTCACCAGCGCAAGCAGCAACAACAACATCATTACCAAAGAAAAAGGGATGACCGTTGTTAACACCACCGAGCTTACACGCGACATTAAAGGCTTTAAGGGCAGCACGCCCGTGAAGATTTTCATCAAGAAAAACAAGGTGGTGAAGGTAGAGGCGTTGCCCAATCAGGAAACGCCAAGGTTCTTCGACAAAGTGAAACCCCTGCTGAAATATTGGGAAGGCAAATCGGTTAACAAGGCCATTAAAGACGAGCCAGATGCCATTACAGGCGCCACATACTCGTCGGACGCCATCATGAAGAACGTGCAAATTGGCTTAGAATACTATAAAGCCCACAAGTAAGCAGGCTTACACCCACCCCACAATACAGAACAGACAGCCCCACAACATGGGGCACAGCCGCCACACAAGGCATCATAACGAAGGCTTTATCGGCCTTACCCAAAGGCATTTGGCATACGCTGCCACTTACTTAACACCTTAACACTGCGGGCGAACATTGAGGCTGCCGCCCAAAACTTGCCCGCAGACGTGCGCACCACCATTCCTCAACTTACGCTACAACCACCCTAAACAATCGCCCTTATGAACATTGATGGTACTTTTTCGTATTCAGAACCACGCCTTTGCTCCTTAGGGCAAGGCAAAAACAAAGCTGCATCGTGTGCTCGGCTTGTTGCATACCTATTCATGACCTGCCTATTGTCGTTTGTTTGCGCCGAAAACTTGTTTGCACAAGTGGGCGAAGACAAGCCGAAATACATGTCGCGCCTAATCCCCGACAGCCTAAAAGGCGACCAGCCGCTGATACAAGTCTGGCAAAAGACAGGCGGTTTTGGCGACAAAGGGCTCGTCGTCAACCCGCTCGACGCCATCAAAGGCCGCCTGGCCGGTGTAAATGTGTCGCGTGGAGGCGACCAACGGCAAGCCAGTCTCACCAGCGTACGTGTGCGCGGAACCACTTCGCTAACGGGCGGAAACGATCCGCTCGTGGTCATCGACGGCGTTTCGAGCGACCTTGCCACGCTTTCCACCATCTTCCCGTCGGACATCCTTTCGTATCAAGTGCTGAAAAACGCCTCCGAAACGGCCCAATACGGCTCGCGCGGCGCATCGGGCGTAATCATCGTAACCACTGCCAAGGGTGCACGCGGTAAGTTCCACATTTCTTACGACGGCAATGTGGGCTTTGAAACAGCGTATAAAAACCTCGAAATGCTGAGCGGGCGCAATTACGTTGCCACGGCAAAGGCACTTGGCCTAAGCGTTAACGACGGCGGCGAAGACAACGACTACTTGCGCGCCATTACGCAAACGGGATTTATACAAAATCACCATTTGGCCTTTTCGGGCGGCACAGAACAAAGCAACTACCGCGCATCAATGAGCGTGATGAACCATCAAATGGTGGTGCGAACCAACAACTACCGCAACTTTACGGCCAAGTTCGACCTCATGCAAAAGGCCTTCGACGATTGGCTCACCGTTAACTTCGGGCTGTTCGGTTCGTCGTTATCCAACAAAAAGATACTCGATACGCAGAGACTTTTTTATTCTGCCGCCTCGCAAAACCCCACTTTCTCCACCCGACAGAACCCCGCAGGAGGCTGGGACGTTAACACCCTGGCCTCGCAGATTACCCACCCTATGGCACTTTTGCACCAAAAGGACCACGACCGCGGCTTTAACATCAACACACACCTGTCTTTCGACTTTCCCCTCGCCAAGGGACTTACCGCCCGCCTCTTTGGCTCGTACTCGTTTACAACGCTCGAAAACGACATATTCCAACCCACTTGGACCGAGGCGCAAGGCAAAATGTACCGCCGCGAAAACAAAAGCGAAGACCTACTTGGCAGCGTGCAACTGAACTATAACAACACATGGGGCGCACACAAGCTGCAACTGACGGGCACGGCAGAATATCAGAACAACCGCAAGCAGTTCTTCTTCACCACGGTGAAGGGCCTTTCGAGCAACGATTTTGGTTACGACAACCTCACAGCGGGCAGCATCCGCCCCCAAGACGGCACGGGAAGTGGGTACGAATCACCCAAGCTAACCTCGTTCATGGGTAGCCTTTCGTACACGCTTTTGGGGCGTTACGCCCTTTCGCTGACGCTCCGCGCCGACGGGTCGACGCTTGTTGGTAAGAACAACACGTGGGGTTACTTCCCCTCTGCGGGCTTGGAGTGGAACGTTAAGGAAGAAAAATGGCTGAAAGGCCTGCTGTGGCTCGACCAATTTAAACTGCGAACCAGTGTTGGCCGCTCTGGAAACCTGGGCGGAATAATGGCTTATTACACCCTGCAAATGTTGATGCCCAACGGCATTGTGCCCCATTACGGCCGCCCCACCGTTACCTTGGGACAACTGCGCAACATCAATCCCGACTTGAAATGGGAAACGCGCACATCGTTTAATGTGGGTATGGAGGCAGGATTTTTCAGCAACCGCATACACGTTTACGCCGAATACTACCACTCGAAAACCACAGACATGCTGTACAACTACGACGTTAGCGTGCCGCCTTTCGCCTATAACAAGTTGCTGGCCAACATCGGCAGCTTGAGCAACAGCGGCCTTGAACTAGGATTTGGCCTAGACATCATCCGCAAAAAAGACATGGAGCTGAGCGTAAACATGAACCTCTCGTTCCAGAAAAACAAGCTGCTGTCGCTCACAGGAATGTATAACGGCGAGCAATTGTCGTCGCCCGACATCACGCCCATTGGCGGATTGAACGGCGCGGGCATGCACGGCGGGCACAACTTCATTACCTATCAGATGGTGGGGCAGCCCCTCGGCGTGTTTTATCTGCCCCATTGCACGGGACTAACCAAAAACGCCGACGGCTCGTACAGCTACACCTGCGCCGACCTAGACAACAACGGGCGCACCAATCTGGAAGATGGCGGCGACCGCCGTGTGGCTGGGCAGGCCGTTCCAAAGGCTACATTGGGGTCGAACATCAGCTTTCGCTATCGCATGTGGGACGTAACCATGCAGCTAAACGGTGCCTTCGGGCATAAGATATACAACGGAACGTCGCTCACCTACATGAACATGGCCAGTTTTCCCGACTATAACGTGCTGCAAGAGGCACCCCAACAGAACATCAAAGACCAAAAGGCCACCGACTATTGGCTGGAAAGGGGCGACTATCTCAACATTGATTACCTAACCATCGGCTGCAACTTGCCCGTCCGCTCGCGCTTTGTAAACGCCCTGCGCCTGTCGCTCAGCGTTAACAACCTCGCCACCATCACAGGTTACAGCGGTCTAACGCCCATCATCAACAACTATGTGGTAAACAACACACTTGGCATCGACGACAAGCGTTCGTACCCTCCGTATCGCTCTTTCTCGCTAGGGCTTAGCGTTCAATTCTAACTTCTCACCCAAAACCACGCCCATAATGAAACCCAAGACGCACATCATACACCTAACCCTAGCGGCCATTGCGCTGCTGGGCATGTTCGTAAGCTGTCTCGAAGACGATCCACGCGACCGCATTTCGGAAGACCAAGCCATCACGTCGCCCACTTCCTTGTGGATAAACAGCATTGGCACCCTGTACAACACCATCGGTTCAGTCGAAGATGGAAGCGGACTTCAAGGCACAAACCGAGGCATATACGATTATAGTACCTTCACAACCGACGAGGCCATCGTGCCCATTAGGGGCGGCGACTGGTACGACGGCGGCTTTTGGAAACGGCTATACACCCACGAATGGAGCGCCAACGACCTAGAACTGTACAACCTTTGGTGCTACCTTCTCCAATCGGTGGTGTGCTGTAACGATGCCATCGCCCTCATAGACAAGCACAAAAGCCTGCTCAACCAATCCCAATTAATGGCCTACAATGCAGAGGCAAGGGCCATCAGGGCCATGTATTACTATTACTTGATAGACCTTTTTGGCAATGTTCCGCTGTTAGAGAAAAACCAAACGTCGGTTGCAGAGGTGTCTAACACACGCCGCAGCGAGGTGTTTCGCTTTGCCTTTAAGGAGCTGCAGCAGGTTGCGCCCTATCTGGCAGATGCCCATTCCAACCTGCAAGGGCAGTATTATGGCAGGCTAACCCGCCCCGTTGCACATTTTCTATTGGCCAAACTAGCGTTAAACGCCGAGGTCTACACCTGCGACAACCCCGTGCGCCACGCCCGCAAGCCAGGCAAGGACATCCTTTTCACCGTCGATAACGAGCAGCTTAACGCCTGGCAAACCACCATCCGCTATTGCGAAAAGCTGCAAGCGGCCGGCTATACGCTCGAAAACAGCTATGCCGACAACTTCAAAGTGCACAACGAAACCTCGCGCGAGAACATCTTCACCATCCCGATGGACAAGAACATCTACCCCAACCAATACCAATATCTCTTTCGTTCGCGGCACTACAACCACGGCAAGGCATTGGGAATGGGGTCGGAAAACGGACCCTGCGCCACCATTTCCACCGTTCGCGCCTTTGGATACGGCACACCAGAAAAGCTAGACACACGCTTTAAGCTGAACTTTTATGCCGACACGGTGATGGTAGACGGCGATACGGTACGGCTAGACAATGGCCAACCGTTGGTGTATATGCCTTTGAACGTGGCCATAGACCTCACCACCTCACCTTATATAAAGACAGCTGGCGCACGCATGGCCAAGTACGAGATAGACAGACACTCCTTTTTAGACGGGAAATTGCAAGACAACGACATCGTGCTGTATCGTTATGCCGATGTGTTGCTGATGTTGGCCGAGGCAAAAGTGCGCAACGGACAAAGCGGACAGGCCGAGATGGATGCCGTTCGCGCCCGTTCGGGCATGCCCGCACGCACGGCCACGCTGGCCAACATACTGGAAGAACGTAGGCTTGAACTGGTGTGGGAAGGCTGGCGAAGGCAAGATCTCATACGGTTTGGCCACTTTACGCACAGCTATGACCTGCGCCACGCCCTGGAAAAAGAAGACACGGGCTATACAACCATCTTCCCCATACCTAGCAGAGCCATAGGCGCAAACGGCAATCTGCGCCCAAATAGCGACTTCTAAGGGCGCAACTTGCACAGCGGCAGACTGCAAACAGCAGCAACAAACGGCCAACAAGGCGAACAGGCTTATAG
>CAUPVH010000131.1:0-5555 GCA_963514635.1 uncultured Prevotella sp.
AACGAATTTCTTATTGAGATAGCCACCAGGCGAATAGTTACCAGGCCGTTTTTGCACCACTGAACCTCGGCTGCAGTTTCCTCCTAGGACGAAATCGCATACCAATCGCGTATCAGAAGTGTTCTTTTGCCCATTGCTCATGGTGTAAGCAGGATTGGAAGGATCATTCTGAAGTTCGTAATAACCACCTTGGAAAGCTACCCAAGCGTAAAAACGCGGTTCGCGGTTGAGGTTAAAGACGATGGTTTTCTTTCCGGGCTGTCCCTCGTCTTGGTGTGCCGAATCGATGGCCACCACTTGCAGCTTTTCAGTGTCCTTAAAGTCGGGGTCTTCATCCCAAGGCAATCCATTCTTAGTATAGAAGCGATTAAGCATTGCCCATGTGGGGCAGATACCATTCCAAGCCGAGCCGGAGTTATTGAAAGGCATTGACTTGTTTTGTACGCCATACCACCCTTCACTACGTGTTTCGGCCAACAGCACCTCTGGGTTAACTTCTTGGTAGTCGAGCGAGAGCAAACGCAGGCAGCGCACGGGCCCGGCAGCAGGCCATTGGTTTTTGCTGGCGTCACCAATAAAACGGTCTTGCTTGGTGTAGAGATGATAACCATTCTGTTCGGCAAAGTCGATGGCCTCTTTCATGGCGTCGCGCGCCTTCACCCACTTGTTGGCATCGTAGACGGTAGGCATCAGTTGTGTGCCATTGTCTGGGTCGCGCATATTCTTAAACAGTTCGGGAGCACGTTCGTTAAACAATGGCGAGGCTGCATAAAGCAGCATTTTGGCTTTCACCGCCTTGGCTGCCACACTTGTGGCTAGACCGTATTGTACCTGCGGACGTGTTGCAGGTAGAACTGAAGCGGCGGCATCCAACTTATCGCATATCCATTGTACACACTCGTCGTATGGCATACGATGAGCAAAGTCTTCTACCTTTGTCTCGATATTTGGCGTTTCGTTCACCAAAATAATCGAGCCATAGCATCGAGCCAACATATAATGGTAATATGCAATAAGGAATTGGCCTTGTGCCTTATAGTCGGCCTTCATCTCATCGTTCATGCCGGGTGTTTTGTCTACTGCCTCCAAGAACATGTAGCACTGCCTAATGCCTTGGAAAAATCCGCTCCAATAGGATATTACAGGAGAAGAGGCCGTGAAATTACCCTTTGGAAAAGCTGCAAATGTTTCGTGTTCGAAGGCCGAAACCACCTCATCGCCCGTAAGTAAGTCTAGTGAACTTTGCGCAATGTTCGATTGCGGTAAGTATCCGTAGCACGAGTAGAGGTAGCGTTCGGTCTTATCCTTATCCGAATAAGTGTCTTTCTTCGTAGCGTTCTCGTCTGGAACGATGTCTAAGAAGTTACACGAAACGAACGAGAATGTCGCTGCCACGGCAATGAAAATTCTATATATTGATTTCATCTTGTTGTTCGGTTATAGTTATTTAAATGTTAGCTGCAAACCAATGTTAAACGTTCTTTGCAGGGGATATTTCATGCCTGCGCCTCCACCCATTTCGGGATCCCACAGTTTGAATGCCGAGAAGGTAACAAGGTTGCTGGCACTGGCGTAAATGCGGCCGTACTTAAACTTATAGCCAACCTCTATGTTCTTTAAACGGAGATAAGCAGCACTGCGCAACCAATAGGTAGACGCCTGCATGTTGTTGTGATTATTATACTTTGTAAGGCGTGGATAGCGTGCATTGGGGTTTTGGTTGTCCTTGCTCCAATAGTCATCGGCAATCCATTGCAGCACGTTTCGCTTGCTCTGTGTACCAAAAGGTTCGAAGTTGCTCATCATCAGGCTTACGTTAGCCTGCCCTTGGAAGAAGAAAGAGAGGTCCCACTTCTTATAAGAGATAGATGGGCCAAAGCCGTAAACGATTTCGGGAATATACGGGTAGCCCAGTTGCACACGGTCGTTAGCGTCTATCTTGCCGTCGTATTCGCCATTCTGGTCGGGTTGGTCGGCGTATTTTACATCGCCAGGAGCAATGGCAATGTTGCCCAAAGTAGACTTCGGGCTGTTTGCGATGTCGGCCTCGTCAATATACAAGCCGTTTGCAACATAGCCCCAATAGGAGTTCAGTCTTTTACCCACCATTCTAAGGGCAGGCCTGGTGTCGGCGGCCTCATCGTATTCAAGCACTTTGTTGCGCGCAAAGGTAAACGTTCCGCGGAACTCCACAGAGAGATCGTTATTAATTTTCTTGCCATAGTCCAACGCCAAGTCTACGCCCCAGTTCTTAACTTTGGCCAAGTTGCCATAGATAACAGTACCTGCCGTACCAAAGTAATTGGGTATTGAACCTTTCTGCTGGAAGATGTTGCTGCGAATTTCGCGAAAAGCATCAATTGTAAGCTTAATGTCTAGCACATTCAAGTCAAAGCCCACATTAAGTTTGCGCCCCACTTCCCACGTAAGGTTGGTGTTTTCGAAACGACTGAAGGTAGGCCCTGTAAGCGTACGGCTTTGGTTTCCATAGCCTGTGCTATACCCAGGACTGCCAGTTAGATTAACGATAGCTTGATATGCAAAGCGTTGCCCGCCAACTTGATCATTACCCACCAAGCCATAAGAGCCCCGTAGCTTAAATTGCTTAACTATATTTTTCAACGACTTAAAGAAAGGTTCTTCACTGATATTCCAACCCAACGAAACCGAGGGGAAGAAACCCCAACGATGACCTTTGGCAAAACTTTCTGAGCCGTTATAACCTGCATTAAGTTCCACCATATAGCGATACTTATAATCGTAAGAAAGCCTTGCAGCCAAGCCCATGCGGCGTTTGGGCAGCGACCCCAAGAAGTTGGAGTTTACATTAGAATTGAATTCGTCGATGTTGAACAATGCCATGCCGCTAATGGTGTGGTCACCAAAAGCACGATTATAGTCCAAATAGGTTTGGAAATAATACCTACGATCGCCTGTGGTACTAAAGTAATTGTTCAACAAAAACTTTTGGGGAACACCAATAGGCTTCACCGTCATATCATATCCACCTTCTGCAGCAGGATTAGCAGCATAGTCAGTAAGTTGATAACGGTTGTAGTCTTGCAACCTAAATTTGTTGCTGCGAGTCCAATTCTTGAAAGAGAACAGCGTCTTCAGTCCTAACCCTTTAGTGATAAAGTCTAACTTTTGTTCGAAATTAAGGTTTGCCACCACCGTACTCTCAAATTGGTCTTTATATCCAGTGGTAGCAGCAGCCATTGGGTTAACAGGATTATAATTTCCTGCTTGCAAGGCTCCCCAATGATACCAATCATCGTTACCCTTAGGATACATAATGGGAAAATCTACAGGATTGGTACCCATGATGGCATCAAACACTTCGTCGACTCCTCCACCCGATGAACTTGTAAGCATACCATGCATGTTATTCATCTGCACATTGAGATGAAGTGACAACTTCGAAGACTTAGAGAAATTGAAATCCACATTGTTTTGAAAGGCATATTTCATGTAGCTGGTGGTGTTGTCGTACGAGAAATATCTACTCGAAACGTCTTTAAGCATGCTGGTTTCATGGCTGGCGTTGATGTTCATAAAGTAAGTGATCTTCGCTGTACCGCCACGCACATTGAAATTGGCACGTTGGTTCCACGTTGCATTCTTGAAAAGCTCCTTATACCAATCTACATTAGGATACACGTAGGGGTTAAGTCCACGCATCGTGCCGTTAATTTTGTCTTCTGAATAAAGCAAATCGCCCGACCCTTGGTTTGTCACCGCCTCGTTATACATGCGCATAAAGGTAACGCCATCTACGATTTTTGGCACTTTGGTAGGCGTGTTTACCCAGTTTTCTACGCGCAAACCGATAACAGGACGGTCAAGGTCGGCACCCGATTTGGTCTTGATAATGAGCACTCCGTTGGCACCACGCGTACCATACATGGCCGTTGCAGTAGCGTCTTTGAGAACAGAGAAACTCTCAATGATTTCTGGGTCGATGGCGTTAAGGTCGGCTTGAGAAATCTCCACGCCGTCCATCACGATGAGCGGAGAGGTTGCACCACTCATTGTAGAAATGCCACGCACAAAGAAGTCGGCGCCATTGTTGCCTGGTTCGCCGCTGCGCTGATAGGCAATAACACCCGATAACCTACCTGCAAAAGCGGTAGAGAGGCTTGTTGCAGGCACTTTCAGGTCGTTAGGCCTAACGGTTTGGATAGAACCCGTAACCGTTTCCTTCTTTTGGGCAGTTCCGAAAGCAGTGATGACGGCACCTTCGAGCATCTGCGCTTGGTCTGAAAGAGTGATGGAGAGCACCTTCACATCGGTCACTTTGATTTTCTTGGTGGTGTAACCAAGGTACGACACTTCGAGGGTTGAACCCTTCGTAGCACGGATTTCGAAACGTCCGTCTGCGTCAGTGGCTGTTCCCTCGGTTGTACCAACCACCTTCACAGTGGCACCCACTAGCGGTTCGCCCGTGTTAGAGTCGGTTACTACACCCACGATTTTTGGTGCCGTACTGTTTTGTGCAGGCGCAAGGGTTGCCTTTAAGCCGTTGGGAGCCGCTGCAACACTGAGCCAAGGCATGCCAAGCGACCAACCGCTAGCATGGACTTGGGTCTGCAACGCAGGGGCGAACATAAGTAAGGCCACACCCGACACAGTACAACACAACTTTCTTGTTAACGTTGTTTGTGATTGCATAATTGGGTTTTAGTTTAAAGATTGTAACTTTTAAATGGTTTGCCGATTTAATAGCTGTACCTTTTAGATTTAGTTGTAAGCAACATTCTATATCATCTAGTAGAGAATTGCGCCACAAAAGTAACTATTTTTTCAACTTTACGAGCATTATTACCAATATTTTTTATTATCGGCCTGCTAAATAAAGTTAAATAAAACTAAACTAAGAGCATTGCAAAAAATAACCCAAATCGGTTCATCAAAGGCCGTCTTTCAATATTTCCTTTAATGAACCGATTTGGGTTAAATCACAAACTAAAACGGGACGGGCAGATTAGTCGAACTAATCGGGCTACTCCCAACTTAATTCTAGGGCTTTTCTCAAATTTATTTTAGAACTATCCGCAATTATATTCTAGGCTTTTCCCTGTTTTTTAGAAACCGTCCCCGTTTAAATTCGAGGTTTTCCCAGATTAATTTTAGAACTATCCCTAACTTAATTTAGACCGTTCCCAATAAAACAATTGTGCTAGGCGATTGGACTTTGCAAGCCCACTCACGCCTTACAGCCACACTTTTTTCTTGGCCTTTCGGCTCTCGTTGCTCATTCGGTCGAGTGCCGTAACCACATATCTGTATTTCACTTGCCCCTTATCATAAGGCAGTTTTATCCACTTATCGTGCGTGATGGCCACAATTTTGGCAGGGTTGTCAATGTCAATGTCTTCTCCTTGGGCAAATCTGTACACCACATACTTTTGTGCAAAGTCGCCCCATCGCTTGCCTTTGGGCTCTTCCCAGAAAAGAACAAGGCCATCGCTAGTCCAAACCGCTTGAAGATGTTTGGGCTTTTTGGGGCGTTTATGGTCGATAAAGGGCATGAGGGGTTGCAGGGCTGGGGTCTT
>CAUPVH010000132.1:0-5543 GCA_963514635.1 uncultured Prevotella sp.
CAGCCTTACCTTTGAGCGAATCGGAAAGCGATTTGAGCGGCCTGTTGCTTTCGCTTTTCACGGCCGAACTCTTACGCGAGTTGTCGAAAAGGCTGTCTACGGCCTCTTGCAACATACGTTTCTCATTGCGGAGGATCACCTCGGGAGCCTTAATCTCAACCAAACGTTTCAGACGGTTGTTACGAATGATAACGCGGCGATAGAGGTCGTTGAGGTCGGAGGTGGCGAAACGGCCACCATCCAGCGGCACGAGCGGGCGCAATTCGGGCGGAATAACGGGGATAATCTTGAGAATCATCCACTCCGGACGGTTGATTTCGGTGCTAGAGCGGAAAGCTTCTACCACCTGCAAACGTTTCAGAGCCTCTGTCTTACGTTGTTGGCTGGAGTCGTTATTGGCGCGGTCGCGCAGTTCGTAAGACAATGCGTCGAGGTCTAGGCCTGCCAAGAGGTCGTACACGGCCTCGGCACCCATCTTAGCGATGAACTTGTTGGGGTCGGAGTCGTCGAGGAACTCGTTGTTGGGGTCTACCTGCGTTTCGAGAATGTTGAGGTACTCGTCTTCGGAAAGCAAGTCCATTTGGTGCGAGCCGTTAAGGTCTTCGCCTTCGCTATCCTTGCGGCCTTCTAGCACACCAGGCTTGATAACGATGTACTTTTCATAGTACACCACGGTATCGAGTTTCTTTGTGGGCAAGCCCAAGAGGTAGCCAATCTTGTTGGGAAGCGAACGGAAGTACCAGATGTGAGCCACGGGTACCACGAGTTCGATGTGTCCCGAACGTTCGCGGCGCACCTTTTTCTCGGTTACTTCAACGCCGCAACGGTCGCAAACGATGCCCTTATAGCGAATGCGCTTGTACTTTCCGCAGGCACATTCGTAATCCTTTGTAGGACCGAAGATGCGTTCGCAGAAAAGACCATCGCGCTCGGGCTTGTATGTACGGTAGTTAATGGTTTCGGGTTTGGTAACCTCACCATACGAATTTTCCAAGATTTCTTCGGGCGAAGCCAATCCGATGGTAATCTTCGTGAAATTGTTCTTTACCTTTGTATCTTTCTTAAAAGCCATTTTACTTTTTCAATTAAGGGTGTGAATTAATCCATCTTGATGCTCAATCCCAGACCGCGAAGCTCGTGCAGCAGCACGTTGAGCGACTCGGGGATGCCTGGTGTGGGCATCGGCTCGCCTTTGACGATTGCCTCGTAAGCCTTGGAACGGCCAACAACGTCGTCGGACTTGATGGTGAGGATTTCTTGAAGGATGTGACTTGCACCGAAGGCCTCGATGGCCCAAACCTCCATTTCTCCGAAACGCTGTCCACCAAACTGCGCTTTACCACCAAGCGGTTGCTGCGTGATGAGCGAGTATGGACCGATGGAACGGGCGTGCATCTTGTCTTCTACCATGTGGCCTAGTTTCAAGAAGTAAGTTACGCCCACGGTGGCAGGCTGGTCGAACTTCTCGCCCGTTTCGCCATCGTAGAGATAAGTAGAGCAGAGACGGGGCAGTTCGGCCTTGTCTGTCCACTCAGAAAGGTCTTCAAGTTGTGCTCCGTCGAAGATGGGTGTTGCGAACTTCACGCCCAACTTCTTACCAGCAGCACCGAGGATGGCCTCGAAAATCTGTCCCAAGTTCATACGCGAAGGCACACCCAAGGGGTTCAGCACGAGGTCGACGGGGCGTCCGTCTTCGAGGAACGGCATGTCTTCCATACGCACCACCTTCGACACGATACCCATATTACCATGTCGTCCGGCCAATTTGTCGCCCACGCCAATCTTACGTTGCTTGGCAACATACACCTTGGCCATTTGGAGAATGCCCGAAGGCAGCTCGTCGCCGATGGTGATGGCGAACTTGCGACGCTTAAGCTCGGCATCCAGCAGTTTGTATTTGCGGATGTAGTTCATGATGAGCTTTTGTATCAAGTCGTTCGTATGGGCGTCGTCGGTCCAGTCGCTAGACTGAATGCCATCGTATTCCAAGTTCTTTAGCGCGGCCGCCGTGAACTTGCTACCCTTATTGATAATTTCTGCACCCGTGTAGTCTTTAACGCCTTGCGACACCTTGTCTTCGGTGAGTTCGAGGAGTTTGTCTACCAGGATGTCTTTGAGGTCTTCGTTCTTAGCCTCGTATTCTTCGTCTATCTTGGCAAGGATAACCTTGTCTTGTTTCTTCGAGTCGCGAGTCTTAATGGCACGCGAGAACAATTTCTTGTCGATGACAACGCCACTGAGCGAGGGGTTGGCTTTGAGCGACGAGTCTTTAACGTCGCCGGCCTTGTCGCCGAAGATGGCACGAAGGAGTTTTTCTTCGGGCGAGGGGTCGCTCTCTCCCTTAGGCGAAATCTTACCGATGAGGATGTCGCCTGGTTCGATACGTGCACCGATGCGCACCACGCCGTTGTCATCGAGGTCTTTGGTGGCCTCTTCGCTCACGTTGGGAATGTCGCTGGTAAACTCTTCCACACCACGTTTGGTTTCGCGAACGTCGAGCGAATACTCGTCTACGTGAACAGAAGTGAGCACGTCGTCGCGCACCAAACGCTCGGAAAGCACGATAGCGTCTTCGTAGTTGTAACCCTTCCACGGCATGTAAGCCACAAGGAGGTTACGGCCCAAGGCCAATTCGCCATTCTCGGTGGCATAGCCTTCGGTAAGAATGTCGCCTGCCTTAACACGTTGTCCCTTCACACAGGTGGGGCGAAGGTCGATGGTCATGTTTTGGTTTGTACGGCGGAACTTGGGTACGCGGTATTCTTTCAGTGCGGGTTCGAAACTTACATACTCTTCGTCTTCTGTACGATCGTATAGAATACGGATGGTGGTGGCGTCTACATAGTCGATAACACCATCGCCTTCGGCCGTAATCATGGTACGCGAGTCTTCGCAAACTTGTTTCTCCAAGCCCGTACCTACAATGGGTGCATCGTTGTGGAGCAAGGGCACTGCCTGGCGCATCATGTTACATCCCATCAGCGCGCGGTGACCGTCGTCGTGTTCCAAGAAAGGAATAAGACCTGCCGATACCGACGCAATCTGCTGTGGCGACACGTCCATGAGGTCTACCTCTGTGGGATCTGCCACGGGGAAGTCGGCATCTTGGCGACATTTTACCACTTCGCGGATAAAGGTTCCATCTTCGTTCAGCGGCGCGTTGCCCTGTCCGATGATGTGGTCTTCTTCCTCTTCGGCGGTAAGATACACCAAGTTCTTGTTGTCGAGGTCTACCACACCGTTAGAAACCTTGCGGTATGGGGTTTCGATAAAGCCTAGTTCATTGATGTTGGCGTAAACGCAGAGCGAGGAGATAAGTCCGATGTTAGGACCTTCGGGGCTCTCGATGGGGCAAAGACGACCATAGTGCGTGTAGTGAACGTCGCGCACCTCGAAACCAGCACGCTCACGAGAAAGACCACCAGGACCGAGAGCCGAAAGGCGGCGCTTGTGCGTTACCTCGGCTAGGGGGTTGGTTTGGTCCATGAATTGCGAGAGGGGATTGGTGCCGAAGAACGAGTTGATAACGCTAGAAATGGTTTTGGCGTTAATCAAGTCGGTGGGCGTGAACACCTCGTTGTCGCGTACGTTCATACGTTCGCGGATGGTGCGGCTCATACGGGCCAATCCGATAGAGAACTGGTTGGCCAGCTGTTCGCCCACGGTGCGCACGCGGCGGTTGCTCAAGTGGTCGATGTCGTCAACGGTAGCGTTCGAGTTAACCAGCTGAATGAGATACTTGATAATCTCGATAATATCGTCTTTGGTTAACACGCGCGTATCCATATCCGTGTCCAAGCCCAGCTTTTTGTTGATGCGGTAGCGTCCTACTTCGCCCAAGTCGTATCGCTTGTCCGAGAAGAAAAGGTTTTGGAACACTTCTCTTGCGCTAGCATCATCGGCTGGGTCGGCGTTGCGGAGCTGGCGATAGATGTAGAGCACAGCCTCTTTTTCAGAGTTGCTGGGGTCTTTGGCCAACGTGTTGAAGATGATGGAGAACTTGTTTGCAGCATCTGCATCCTTGTGGAGCAGCACAGTAGAAACGCCGCTGTCGAGAATTTCGCCAACGTTTTCTTCTGTTATCTCCGTTTCGCGCTCCATAATCACCTCGTTGCGCTCGATGGATACAACTTCGCCCGTATCTTCGTCAACGAAGTCTTCATTCCAACTTTTGAGCACACGAGCAGCAAGACGTTTGCCAAGAGCCTCCTTCATGTTCTTCTTGTTCACCTTAACCTCTTCGGCAAGGTCGAAGATTTGCAGGATGTCGCGGTCGTTTTCGTAGCCGATGGCACGCAACAGCGTGGTTACGGGCAACTTCTTCTTACGGTCGATGTAGGCATACATCACGTTGTTGATGTCGGTGGCGAACTCAATCCACGAACCTTTGAAGGGGATGATACGCGCCGAATAGAGCATCGTTCCGTTGGCGTGCACGCCTTGACCGAAGAAAACACCGGGTGAGCGGTGCAGCTGCGACACTACAACGCGCTCGGCACCGTTGATAACAAAGGTGCCATTAGAGGTCATATAGGGAATTGTACCCAAGAAAACGTCTTGGATAAAGGTGCCGAAGTCTTCGTGGTCGGGGTCGGTGCAGTATAGCTTCATCTTAGCCTTCAAAGGCACGCTATACGTAAGGCCGCGCTCAAGACACTCGTCGATGGTGTAACGCGGCGGGTCGATATAGTAGTCAAGGAACTCAAGAACGAAATTGTTCCGTGTGTCGGTTATGGGGAAGTTCTCTGCGAAAACCTTATACAAACCGTCGTTCTTGCGTTCCTCGGGGGGCGTGTCTAACTGTAAGAAGTCTTTGAAAGACTTTAACTGCACATCGAGGAAATCCGGATAGGGCATCGGATTGTGAACGCTGGCGAAATTTACTCTGTTATCAACAATTTTTGAAGCCATTCAATATTATATTATATAATGGATATAGGCGTATTCTATATGTTATCCGTATCGGTGCGAGGGGGCTTTGCTTGTTCTTTTCTTTATTGAGAAAAGATAGATAGCCTGTACCTATGAGATATGGTGGGGGAATGAGAAGGTGTCTTTGAAAGTGATAAGACACAAAAAGGTTAGGACTTACCTACTGGGCAAATCCTAACCGTATTTCGGAGTTGGGGTTGTCTTACTTCAGCTCAACCTTAGCGCCGGCCTCTTCGATAGCCTTCTTCAGGTTCTCAGCTTCGTCCTTAGACATGCCTTCCTTCAAGGTAGAGGGAACACCGTCTACAAGGTCCTTAGCTTCCTTCAAGCCAAGACCGCAAGCTTCCTTAACAGCCTTAACTACTTGAAGTTTAGCTGCACCTGCTTCAACGAGAACCACGTCGAACGACGACTTCTCTTCAGCACCACCAGCAGCAGCACCAGCCCCAGCAGCAGCAGCAGCCCCACCAGCAGCAGCAGCAGCAGCAGCAGCCCCACCAGCACCAGCACCAGCAGCAGCAGCAGCCCCACCAGCACCCGCAGCACCACCAGCAGCACCACCAGCACCACCCCCAGGACCAGCAGCATCACAACCAGCACGAGCAGCAGCA
>CAUPVH010000133.1:0-5492 GCA_963514635.1 uncultured Prevotella sp.
CCATAATGGTTTTTTTATCAATATTTGTATCAGAATCCCAATTTGCAGTAATTGGTGTATTTATTAGTAGGCAATTCATGAATTGTATTTTCGATTTATAATAGGTTATGAAACACAAGAGCTAAATTGCGGATATGTCATATTTGATGCAAAAATAAGAAAAGTGTTTGAAATAAAGCATGGGGCAACATTGTTTAACGCTTTAAGTATTAAAGTAGCAAGTGCAAATTTATAAGATTTATACCGAACTCAGGTTGTATGAAATAGTTTACCAGCCGGAGGTTGTGTCTAAATCACTGATGCGCTATTGAATATAAAGGAAATAGGTAAGTGGGTGAGGTATCCCTATTTCTTCCCTCCCACATTCATCTTATAAATAGCATGTAGCATGATGTAGTGGGGGATAGTGTTGTAGCGTATCTCGCTCTTTCCTTGGCCGTTCACTTGATAATCTACGCTTTTAAGTTGATGGAAAAGGTCGAACGCTTCGAGTTTCACGGCAAATCTACCTTTCATGAAGCTTTGAGTAACGTACGCATTGCACATCAAGTTGTTGGTATTAATCTGCTCATCGGCATAGCCTCTGCGGCTAAACATCTTGAGGTCCATTCCCATTTCCAATCCCGTTTTCATGCTATACGAACCGATGAAACCATATTCGTAGTCGTAGGTGTTGAAGGGTGTAAAGCCCTTACGGGTACTATTGACGTTTCGCCATGAGAGCTGTCCCATCAAACTCAAGCTTAAGGTTTCTTTTTGGTACTTCACTTCCAGGTATTGGCGGGTAGTGTGGTTATTCACTTTGCTCAATACGCTACTCGTTTGTCCTGCAACTCCCGTCAAGTCTACATTGTGGTTGTAGTTATATTCTGTTTCGGTGAATAAGTTGAAGTATTTCATGCTATCCAACGGAACATTATAATAAATACCGCTATGTGCTGACCAGTTGCCGTTTACGTTCTCGGGTTTATAAGTATATACACCCGTTTGTGGGTCGTAGATGAACCCGTTTGCCACGGCATTGTGCGTTTCTAGAATATCCAAGTTGATGGAAGGTAAATTGTATCGTCTATTATGCTTATCGCTAAATCTTATTCCCAAGAAACTCTGTCTGCCATTTTTCAAGTTCGGATTTCCCAATGAGATGGCTAAAGGGTTGGAGTCGTCGCGACGATCAATTAACGAATACATATCGGGAGTAGTGGTTGTCGAATTACCCCACGCTATAAATTGATATTCATTATGAATCAATTGACCTGAAAAGTTTATTTGTTTGATCCAATTACTCTGAGAAATGGCTTTTGTTATCGGTTCACTTCTATAATCCAATTGTTCTTTTTTATAGCTTAGAGGCGTAAATACGTCAATGTAAAGGAGTTTTTTTCCTTTTCTTTTCATATAATGTACACCAAGTACTCCCATATGCTGTTTACTCATATAGTAGCCTGTATAACTATTATCGAGGTCTAACGAACGTAAGAGGGAATCTCGGGTAGAAGGCAAACTTCCAATACTATGTTCTTCATTTTGCCACTCTTGCAAGCGGTCTAATCGATATTTGTTGTTGTTTCGATAATTGCCAGCTTGCCTGTATTCATACCCGGTGATGATGTTAAAGCCTGAAGGGAGTACAAATATGTACTGAGGATTAAAAGTATATGAGTAGGTATAAGAAGGTGATTCATCATATCGATTGCGAGAATCTTTCTTTCCCGCCTCCTGGAGGTAGTCTAATTGGTATTTGCTGAAGTTATAATTCTTGATGTTTTCGTATGTGCTTTTGACTTGAACTCCTATTCTGTCACCCGTTTTTAAAGGCTTTCCCAAGTATATATCCAATGCTGAACTGAGTGTATGACCATTGCCGAGCGTTTGAGATAATTGCCTATTTATGCCTTTATAGGTGGAGAGTTGTGGAAGGGGGAGCGTAAAAGCAGAGTCAAGGATAGCTTCTGTTGACCCTAAACTCTTGGGGTCTGTCTGGAAAACGGCAGACTTGTCTGTACTGAAGTTATCAAACTTGTTATAATTCAACCACAGCATAGCCATAAGTTGGTATGACTTATTGACACGAAACAGATCATTTAGTTCATAAATAGTATTCTTGGTGGTACTATTGTTAATGCGTCGTGTAAAGTTGTTGTTAGCGGTACTCAAGAAAGATTCAGCTGCCGTGTGTGTGATATTATGGGTGCTGAGCCATGAAACACTTGTCGATAGACTATTATTTACCGTGTTCTTCTCGTTACTGTTGGCAAGGTTGAGACCGAAGGTCTTTCGGGTTACTTGGCCTTTTGGCAACTTGGTAGGATTCCAGTCGCCCTTCTCGCCTGGTTTTCGGTCTTCGTTTACGTTGTTGATGTTGGCAAAGGTAGAGACTTGTATGCGTGGTGTAAAATACAAGCCGAACAACTTGAGGGCGTATCTACTATTGGTTCCACCCGCAATGTCGGCATTACCGATGAAGTTTTTTTCGTATTGTTTCTTCAGTTGAATATCCATCACGTAGTCTTTTTTCTCTACGTCAATGCCCATAGCTTGGCTCTTTTCGGTGCTCTTTTCAAACACTTTGAGGTCTTTAACGGTGTAATTGGGCAGGTTTTCGATGAGTTGTTTGTTGTTACCCTTGAAGAAATCCTTTCCGTTGAGTGTGAGGTAATCGAGTTTACGGCCATTAATGAATATCTCACCATTGCTGTTCATCGTTGCTCCAGGCAGTTGTCGAATGAGCGCATCGAGCATACTACCTTCGGGAAGGTTGAAGGCCTCGGCATTAAAGACAATGGTGTCGCCTTTGTTAATCATTTTGATTTTGGTACTCTTCACCACTACTTCGCCCAAGTTATGTTCCACATCTTCCATTCGTTTTCGTTTCAGGGTAAGGTCTTTCAAGTCAATTACCGTTGCACGAGTCTTGAAGCTAATCTCATGATTGTAGTAAGTGGTTTCGTATTTGGGATTTTCCACCTTGATGATATATTTGCCTTCGGATACCTTGGGTGTCATAAAGAAATAGGCTTCCGGGTGAATGGCATTCCTGTTCCAAGTCTGTGTGGAACAAGAATCAACAACCGTGCTATCAGGCGCCATCAAGGTTATCTTACTATCGACGATGGCAAGGCTTGTAAAACTATCTACCACGCGCCCGTACATTTTCATTTCGCGTGTTTTTTTAGAAGTGGTTGAATGCTGTTGTGCAAATGATTGCTGAGGCAAAGCCAGTATCATGGATAATAATATTCCCAAAAGTTGTTTCATCGTTATTTGATGTTTTCTATGTCATTTATAATAGATGATGAAGTTGTCTTGATTTTTAATATTTCTATAAATTGAGAGGAGTACATTATCTTTGTGATGCAAAACCCAGATAAACACTCCTCTTGTGAACGTTATTGTTTATAGTTTATCGCACTCGTCGAGCCACATTTTGGCCGTTGCATCGCTGGGCATTCGCCAATCGCCACGTGGACTAAGGCTAACGCTACCCACTTTGGGACCATCGGGCAGGCACGAACGCTTGAATTGTTGGGCGAAGAAACGGCGGAGGAAAACCCTTAGCCAATGCTTTATCTCGTCGTCGGAATAGTGCTTGGCGCGTTGTTGCGGCGATGCAAAGGCGTGACGGGCCATGATGTAAAGGCGTTGGGGTGTGAAACCGTGGCGCAAGAAGTGGTAGATGAAGAAGTCGTGCAGTTCGTATGGGCCAACCAAATCTTCGGTTTTCTGCTTGATGTTGCCTGCTTCGTCGGCAGGAATAAGTTCGGGCGAGATGGGCGTGTCGATGATGTCGTAAAGCGTTTGGCAAGTAGCCTCGTTGTGCATGGTTTGTGCAACGTGGCGAACAAGGTGCTTGATGAGGGTCTTGGGGATGCTTACGTTTACGGCATACATGCTCATGTGGTCGCCGTTGTAGGTGGCCCAGCCCAATGCCAGTTCGGAAAGGTCGCCCGTTCCTATAACAATTCCGCCGAGTTTGTTGCCCAAATCCATAAGAATTTGGGTGCGTTCGCGTGCCTGTCCGTTTTCATACACCACGTCGTGCACGGCCATGTCGTGACCAATGTCTTCGAAATGTTGGGTTACACTCTTGGCGATGTTGATTTCGTGGGTGGTTATTCCCAATTCGCGCATTAAGTCGATGGCGTTTCGGTAGGTTCGGTTGGTTGTACCAAAGCCTGGCATGGTAACGCCGATGATGCCCTCGCGTGAAAGTCCTAGCTTGTCGAAAGTACGCACACATACAAGCAGGGCGAGTGTGGAGTCTAGTCCGCCACTGATGCCCAGCACCACCTTTGAGGCATGGATGTGTTTAAGGCGTTGGGCCAAGCCCGACACTTGGATGTTGAAAATCTCCTCGCAACTGTCGTACATCTGTTCGTCTTGCGGCACGAAAGGCAAGGGGTCGATGGTGCGTTGCAGGGCGAAGGGCTTGTTGGTGAGAGGAGCTTGGGCCGTATGCAACAAGGCGGTGTGCCCGTGTTGGGCGTTAACGTAGGTGCTATTGGTGCGACGCTCGGCACGAAGCTTAAAGATGTCTATCTCGGAAACGACGATTTGGGGCTCGAAATCAAAACGTTTGTTTTGGGCTAGCAGTTTTCCGTTTTCGTAAATCAGGGCGTTTCCACCGTAAACCACGTCTTGTGTGCTTTCGCCAAAGCCGCATCCGCTGTACACGTAGCCTGCCATTGTGCGGGCACTTTGCTGTGCTAGCAGACTTTTAAGGTAGGTGTGTTTGCCGATAAGCTCGTCGCTGGCCGAGAGATTGCAAACGATGTCGGCACCAGCAAGTGCCAAATAAGTGCCGGGGGGATTGGGTGCCCATACGTCTTCGCATATTTCTACGCCGAACTTTACGCCATCGGTGGTGACGAAGATTTGGCTTTGCGCTGTGAGTAGGGCTTGCTGACCAGCGTAGTGGATGGATGTCTCGTTGAGATGGTGGGTGGATGCGAACCATCTTTTTTCGTAAAACTCGCTGTAATTGGGCAGATAGGTTTTGGGAACGATGCCAAGGATGTGGCCTCTTTGAAAGACCACGGCGCAATTGAGCAAGATACTGTCTACTGCGACAGGCACGCCAACCACCGTAATGACGTCTAACGTCTTCGTGTTTTCGAGCAGTGAGCCTACTGCTTGTTCGGCTTGCTCGATGAGTAGCTGCTGTGTGAAGAGGTCTTGACAGGTGTAGCCCGTGATGCCTAGTTCGGGAAACACCACGATTTCTGCTCCTTGTTCATTGGCTTGCTTGATTTGCTGCTCTGTTTGTTCGGCGTTGAAATGGCAGTCGGCCACTTTAACAGCTGGAATAGCTGCCGCCACTTTGATATATCCGTGTTGCATGATTTCTTTTTGAGGAGTTAAGGAGTTATGGAGTTAAGGAGTTAAGCCAATAGCTCAGGAGTTAAGGGGTTAAGGAGTTAGGGAGTTAAGGAGTTAAGCCAAATGCTTTGCGGGTTTCGTCAACTAGAATCCTAGGAGAACTAGGAAATCTA
>CAUPVH010000134.1:0-5476 GCA_963514635.1 uncultured Prevotella sp.
CGCATTGGCAGCTTAACGCGGTCTATCATTATCACCACATCTGCATAGCCTTCGCCACGTTTTCCCTCGACCGTGTCCCAGAATTTCATTACAGACAAGTCGGGCAAGTCGGCAAAAAAGCGAAACACATCAACGTCATCTAGCTTGTAGGCATCTACGTTTAAGGTGCGTTTACTGGCTTTTCCAAACACCGAGAACTTGCATTCGTACAGCAAGGCACTGGGCGATAGGACCCTTTCGCCATCTTGCACTTCAACATACACGGTGCTGTTGACGGAAGATGCCGTCGTGGGCCTGTACATTTCTTTCTCCTCATCTGCACTACAAGCGGCCAACAGCACAAATGCTGCCATCAACCACAAACTGCTTTTCAATTGTTTCATCGTCTTGGGTTTTATAAACGGCAACGAGATGCGTACGTGGTAAGAATCCTCAACATGCCGTTTTGAGCTAATTAATTGGGGCAGAGCGTTCGTACCTGCCATAAAATGGTTATTGCTAGATGCTGCAAATATATGCTTTAAATTACAAAGAAAAAGAAAAACAAATTCCTGTTCATAGCGACATAAGATATTACCTATACATGTAGACTTCTATTGTTTTTGCCAAACTGGCATTGGTTGTTTTTCTTGAAAAATCAACGTTTCGTTAAAGGGCCATGATGGCATGATACACCTTATCTATAAATGTTGCGTAATCGTTTAATATTACGGTTCCCCCTTCTTTGAATCCATTATACGCTTGCGGCGATTCAATAACCTTAATATTGTCCATTTGTTCAGTGTAGAAACTGCAGTAAGCATCCAAATCTTGGCAATCTTTGGGGAGCGAAGGCTCTACCCTTACCACATAAATCAGCGTTTTATTTGGCGTATGCCAATAAGCGTCTACATTATCGGTGGATAGTTTATAATACTTCTCGGCATTATGGCCTGTAAATTTTTCCCATCTAGATATTTCTTTTGACTGCTTATAATATGGCAATTCATCAAGTATAATAAACACCTGAAAGTAAGGATAACCCGCAGTTCTAAGGTTGGCCGTTTCGCCTAACATGCTTTCAAAGTAGTTATTCGAGTTTTGCGAATAGTTTTGCATCACAAACTTTACGGCAATCCCTGCAACATATTCCTCCGTTTTCGCGTTCTGAATAACAATGTCTACCATTTTATTCATATACCTTCCTGCCATTTCTTTTTCTTTATCTTCACCATAACCTTGCGACCATATTAAATAATCGTCACCAAGCTTTGTATGTAGGTCTTCCGCGATTCGGCCATGTAAAGGTTTTAATTTGGCTGTACTTCTAGACGTCTTGCTTTCGATAAACTTATTGAAAGAGGTCTGGATAGCTGTAAGGAATGCGCTGTTTAACTCTGTATTCTTTTCCATCTATAATAGAGATTTGGTAATTGATGAATTGTTCTAGATCTTTAGAATTGTAGGTATAATAACCTCCACTTTTATATTTTCGTAGCGTTTTAACGTACTCCACCAAGGTATCGGAAGCAACAATGCGCCTTATTAGGTCGAAGCTAACGTCACAATTGGCAATGATGTAAAGCCCACTGTAAATGCCTTCGCCCGCCGCTACGTCGTTAAGTTTGAAGTCGCCCGCGTTGCGCACAAGCGTATTCACAGCCAACTTGGGTTGCCAGACATCGGCCAAAGCCTGCGAACGGCCGAAAAGATACCACCCTGGGAAGACTGTTTTCCCTTTAAGCAGGGTTTCTTTGTTGGCCTGCAGATAAGTTTTTACGGCTTGATGTGCAAACACATCGCTTTCGGGCAGTGGTTTTCCGGCCTTGTCGTAGGGGTAAAGGCATTTCTGCCATTTGCCAGTAGAGGCTTTGATGGCCTTGATGGTGAAGGGCGATTGGGGTACATCATCGCCAATAAAGACCGAATCGGCCAGCGTTGCAAAGCCGTTCTTCACAGAAACATAACGTGGAACGGTGCTTGTTTTTACCCGCCGCACCATGTCGAGCTGCACTAAATCACCTAAATAGAAGTAGCCGTCTATGTACACATCCGCCAAATTTAGATTGGCAACAAATGCCCTTTGGCGCGCATCTCCGTCATAAATGTAATACTCGAACTGCGTTTGGGTGTGCTGCTTACTAAAATGCGATATTAAAGTATAGGCCGTTACGTTATCAAAAGCCTGAAAATGGCCTAGGTCTGTAAGGCTTACAAGCATTCTATGAGCTAAAACATGCTGACGCATATTGTGTGCAGCAAGACTATTAAGCCACGAACTGGGGGTGATGTAACACAACTGCCCATCTGCGCTTAACATACGAAAGCCCAACTCGAAGAAGGCCAAATAAAGGTCGGTCATACCGCCATTTGCAAAGCTAAAACGCTTTACATCCTCGTACGATGTGTCTAAATTGTGCACACGAACGTATGGGGGATTTCCTAGCACGTAGTCCATTCGCCCGTCAAAATCGTGTAAAGACAGGGCATCGGCATGGCGTAAGTCCCATTGAACATTGTCTATGCCATGCTCTGCCGCCACATGGCAGAGGTTTTCTTGGCAAGAAAGGTATGCCTCCCTGTCATTATCCACACCATGCACGTATGTGGCTAGATGGTGCTTTATCTCCTCCTGCCCCAGCCCTTGTGCCTTTGCAGCCAGAATATATGTCTGAACAACCGCCTTTAAGAAAGCCCCATCGCCACAACTATTGTCTATAACGTGTTTTTTCAGAACCAATTCGCCACGATAACCACAATAATCGAGCATCGCCTCAACCATGAAGTTGGGCGTAAACACCTGTCCGGCGTGCTTGGCTTTTGTTCTAACTGCTTGCTTTTTACGCATTGGATTATGCCTTTTACGGCTATTGTTATCACTACTTTTTGAGCTGTGTAGCCCTGCCTGATATATATAAATGACTACGGATTACATCCTTCGCCCTACCCTATCTGCTTTAACAGATAGGCGCATTTCTCAGGATTACCCAGCGTTTTACCTTTGTCGCACGATAGTTTTACACAGTCGTGCCATTCGCGTTTCTCGGTAATGCGGCACTTAGTGAGTTTCACCACGATATTCATGGGCTTGCATCCCAGTACGTCGCAAGTAAGGAAGGTGCCCATGCCGTAGCTGTCTTGCACACGTCCGTCTACAAAGCGGTGTATCTCTAAGGCGCGTTCGATGTTCAAGCCATTGCTATATATCACCTGCTTGGTGGCCGGGTCGATGCCCAGTTGCTTGTATTTCTCGATGATTTTTTCGGTTTGCTCTTCTTCCACGCCGCTGTCTACACGCAAGCCAACGAACATCAAGGCCATGCGCTTTGATAGATTGTTGAAGAAAACCTTGTCGCCGAAGCAGTCGTAGAGGTAAATGCCGTTGTCGCCATCGTAAACATCGCTGAACTTACGCATCACATTGAAGTTGCATTCGAAGATACCGCTGACGTTTTCTTCAAACTCCACAATCTGATGGCTCATCGTTCCGATGGGGACGAGTTGGTGTTTCATGGCCAAATACACGTTGCTTGTACCGATTATACGACCCTTCCACGGCACGAAAACACCGTCTACCTGCTCGCCGCCTGCATCGGTGGTGGCTTTCATGGCACGTATCACGTTGTCGTGATGCACAAACGACAGTCGGCGACGCGTACCCATGTCGCCCAAAACCAATCCTCCGCGTAATATTTGCCTAGCTTTATCGGCAGCACGTTCGTACTCTACGGCGGCATCATAGCGTTCTAAGTCGCCGCGATGCTGGTGCATCAACTCGGAAACAATGGACAATACGGGCATTTCCCACATGATGGTGGAATACCATTTGCCGCGAATGGATATGGCGAGTTGCCCATCTGGGGCTTGTTCGATATGCACTTCGGCCGGATTGAACTTGTAACCGCGCAAGAAAGTGAAGTACCATTGGGGCAGATAATACATGCGATGCTGCATAAAGGCTATCTCCTCTTCGGTTATTCGCACGTTCTGCATCAGGTTAATCTGCTCTTTCACCTTCTCGGCAAAGCCTTCAGGGTACACGGTGTGGTTGCGATCGAAGAAGGTGTATTCCACTTCGGCGCGCGGATAGGTTTGCAAGATGTAGTACTGGCAACTGAAAGTGTAGGCATCGTTGTCGGTAAAGTGGTTGATGATTGGTTGCATAAGTATCGTTTTTTATGGGTTTTTATTTCGAAGTGCGGTGGGTGTTGCGCGGGTGGGGTTAAGGGGATTAAATGATGTTGAGCAGCTCGGCAAAGTCGTCTATCACCCAATTGGCACCTGCTTCTTCCAACTCGGCAGGCGTGCCGTTGCCATAGGTTACGCCACAAGTAAGGGTGTTGGCGCGGCGCCCCATCTCGATATCGAATGCCATATCGCCCACAACGAGCGTTTCTTCGGGCTTTACGCCCAAGTGTTCGAGCGTAAGGAGCACTGGTTCGGGATGAGGTTTGGCGTTCGTAACATCGTCGGCACTCACAATATAGCTGATGTATGGGCCTATGCCGATGCTCCGCACGAGGTTGGGTAGCGAGTCGCGCCCACGACTGCTGGCTATGGTGAGCGTTAGGCCTGCATCGTGCAGGCGCTTAATGGTTTGCACCACGTTGGCAAAGGGCTTTACGGCACCTGTAACGTTGTTAACATCGAAAATGCTGCGGTAGGTTGTTACACAGGCTGTGGCCGTTGCATCGTCTACGTTTGCCAAACGCACGAAAGCCTCTTTAAGGGGCAGCCCGATGGTGGCCGCGCATTGGTCTTCGCTATTTTGTGGCAAGCCATGTAGCCGTAGGGTTTCTCTCAGTGTGTCGACAATGATGCGGCGCGAGTCGCCTAGCGTGCCGTCAAAGTCGAGTATCACGGTGGTAATTCTCATCTTTTTGATGCAAAGGTATGAAAACTTTGGGAGTAAGTAAGGGTGGAAAGGTGAAAAATTGAAAAGGTGAAAAGGTGAAAAGATGGTTAACGCCGTGACGGGTGAAAAGGTGAAAAGGCGAAAAGATGGTTAACGACGTGAAAGGGTGAAGAAGTGAAAAAGTGAAAGGATGGCTAACGACGTGAAGGGTGAAAGGGTGAAAAAGTGAAAGGGTGGAAAGATGGCTAACGACGTGAAGGGTGAAGAAGTGAAAAAGTGAAAAGATGGTTAACGACGTGAAAGGCGAAAAAAGCGTCACCCCCTGTACCTCTTTCTAAGGGAAGAGCGACAGGGGGTGAGGTTTTATTTATCAACCACAGTGAAGTCGAGCTGACGTTTCTCTTGGTCTACACGAGCCACTTGTATGCGAATAGGGTCGCCAAGCTGGTACTTGCGGTGGCGTCGCCTGCCTACAAGACAATAGTTTCGTTCGTCGAAGTCGTAGTAATCGTCGTCCAAATCGCGCATAGGCACCATGCCTTCGCAGTGGTTTTCGTCTATCTCGCAATAGATACCATAGCTGGCAATGCCGCTGATGTGCGCGTCAAACTCTTCACCCAGCTTGTCGGCCATAAACTCTAC
>CAUPVH010000135.1:0-5469 GCA_963514635.1 uncultured Prevotella sp.
GTAAGCGAAAGATGCCAGATAAAAGCAAAAAGACAGTGAAGAGCAATACAAGGAATAACCATTGAACCTTTGCGGGGAATTGTTAGAACATGCCTATATAAGGCAGCGGATGGTACTATCTGCCATGTCTTTCGTATTATTTATGTGGTTTTCTTAAAGATGAATGTTATTGACGAATGTAAATCAAAGCACATGAGATGTTTATTGTTTAGCTTGATGCTGCTGTTTGCTGTTGGTGCCAAGGCCATTAAGGTTACGCATGGCCCTTGGATTTGCGACATGGACAGCACGGGTACTACAATTGTTTGGGTAACCGATGTTCCTGGAATGTCGTGGGTTGAGATTGCGCCCGACTCTGCTGACCATTTCTATGGGAGGGCGCGGCAACGCTATTATGATGTGTTGGCGGGAAGAAAGGTGCTGACGGATAGTGTGCACCGCGTGCGTATCGAGGGCTTGAAACCTGATACGAAATATCGCTATCGGGTGTTTACGCAAGAGGTTGCCGAATGGCGATACGATGATTGGGTTACATTGGGAAAGACGGCATGCACCGATGTGTGGCGTGGAAAACCGCACGAGTTTAAGACTTTCCCTGCAAAACCGCGCGAAGTGACGTTCCTTGTGCTGAACGATATTCATGAACGCGCACAGTTTATGAAAGACTTGTGTAAGAATGTAGACTTTAAGAAACTGGACTTTGTGTTGCTCAATGGCGACATGTCTAACCGTTTGAGGGACCAACAACACATGATGGAGGCTTATTTGGACACCTGCGTACGTATGTTTGCAACGCACACGCCTTTATTTTTTAATCGCGGAAACCATGAGCTACGCGGACAGTTTGCCGATTACCTTTATCGCTATTTTCCTACGAACAATGGCAAGTACTATCGCGTGCAACATGTGGCAGGCATAGACTTCTTGTTTATTGATACGGGCGAGGATAAGCCCGACGAGGATATTGAATACAGCGGTATTGTGAACTACGACCAATATCGTGAGGAAGAGGCCAGGTGGTTGTGTGGCCTTCGCGAAAGTAAACAAGTGGGGAAACATCCCTTAATCGTGTTTTCTCACATTCCGCCGACGTTACAAAAGTGGCACGGCCCTTATCATTTGCAGAAGACTTTGATGCCCGAACTCAACAAGATGAACGTGTCGGTGATGCTTTCTGCCCATCTTCACGCCTTTGGCTATCAGGAACCGAATGAGGTTATTAATTTCCCCAATCTGGTAAACAGCAACAACACCTACCTGCTTTGCCGCATTGCAAATGGCAGAATGGAGGTGGACTACGTGGGACTGAAAGGAAAAGACAAGAAACATTTCACGTTCCCATTGAAATAGGGAACATGTTTCTCTTGGAGTAGGGGAAAAGAAGCTTGGGTTGAAGTGGGGGAGCTCTGGTTGCAGTGGGGAAAGAATTTTGGTTAAAGTTGGGAACAAACTTAGGAAGGGGTTATAAAGCGTATCGTGCAATAACGTGCGTGCGTATAGCCCTTAATGCCCAAAATAGTAGCCCACAACTAGTAATACATCCTGTGCAACGGCATGTTGCACAGGATGTATATTTTGGCGTTGTGCTGGTTATTCTTCTGCAGGCGGCACTTGATATGAAATTGCAGTTCCTTCTACGCGTGCATCTAGCTTGTGGAGTTTGCCATTTTTGTCGGTTATTGTCAGATTACTAATGGTGACATTGTATTTCCCGTCTTCCGGATTGAAGTCAACCTTCATAGTCCCTGTTGCGCACGTTGTTCCGTTTCCAGAAACGTTAATCACCTCGGATTTAGTAGCTTCGTCAAAATACTTTAATAACCAAGGCGTTGTATTCTCTTCACTTGCCTCTTCCTTCTCTGTTAATTTTGTCAACCTTCCGTTGTGAAATGCCACAGTGCCACCTACCATCAACCAGTCTTTGCTTTCGTCTGGCATGTACATGTGAAGTGTATAGCAGTCTTTGCCATTCGCTTGGAAGAGTTGAAATACAGCTTTCTCAACCTTCTTTACATTGTCGTTAATTACAATACTTTGTTTAGGGATGTCAGGAGTTTTGTTTTCGTCCTTATCGTCCTCCGAACAACTCGACAAGGCTACGCTTGCCATTACCACTGTTGCGAACACGAAGACAGACTTCGCGCAGCAAACTAAGAAATTTCTTTTACTCATTTGTTGGTACATTTTGATTATTAAAGAATATATGTTGGAATTAATCTATTGGGTTAGCTTATGTTGTTTTATCATGGTAGACTGCCTTTACAAATGGCACTCGAACTCTCCCAGACTCTTTTCCTTGTTTGTGAAGTAAACTTCATTTCACGCAACAAAGTTAGTATTTTTTATTTACAAACAAAGGATTGAAATGTTAAAGTTGGATTCGTTGTCTGCTTTTTTGACATTAGTCAAGGCCGATTTCTGCAAGAACAAAACGTCAAACCTTGTCCTTTTGCTTTGCTGTCAGGTAGAGGAAAGTGCTGTATGTAAGGGGGTGTGTGGCATACAGATGACATATTGGTATCTGTTAGGCAAACAAAGCACCGTTCCTACCAACGCTTGCAGCCCCACTTAGCGGCCCATACAAATAACAAATCCTGTGCAACAAGCTGCTGCACAGGATTTATAACTTGGGTAAATTGGCACGATGTCCTTCTCCTTAGTCTTCTCTTTTCAGAGCAACGCCGTATCTCTGTATAGGGCGTTAGGATGTTTTAATGGCCGATACTATTATTCCTTAACCACTTTCATCTCACCTTCATAAAGGAAAGCAAGGTCGTACACAGCACCTTTATCAGTACCATCTACTCTACCCTCTAACTTGATATGGATGCTGTTGTCGGATTTCTTTACGACAAAAAGAGTGCCTTTTTGAAAGACGGGGTATCTTTCTTCACCCTCTCCATATTTATTGTCTGGCTTGCTCCATGTATCAATCTTCCTGTTTCCAGCCTGATCATCGTACATTACTTCCCAATACTTGGGCGTATCTTCTTTCTTGGATAGGTCTATCACCTTGTTGAAGAAGACTTTCTCATTCAATAGAAAGCGTAGCTCTTCCATTTTATCGTTATTGAAGAATACCTTGATTTTGTAGATGCATTCGTCGTCCGTATAGCATACCACTTCTTTTACAGGTACCTCCCTGCCATTTATGGTTAGGACATTTTGCTTGAATTGCGGCTCTTCGTCCTTGTTGTCTTTTGAGCAGGCCGAGAAAGCCAGGCTCATCATCACTACTGTTGCTAAGGCGAAAATAGACTTCGCGCAGCTCATTAAGAAATTTCTTTTACTCATTTGTTAGTACTTTTTAATTGTTAAAGAATATCTGTTGGAATTTAATCCATTGGGTTAGTTCGCGTTGTATTTTCATGTCAGAACGCCATATAAGGGGCGTTCTAAGTTCCCCACAGGCGTTATTTGTCTGCGTTGTAAACAATCATCCACGCCGCAAAGTTAGTTTTTTTTACATCACAAGGAATTGTTCGTTAAAATTACGTTTCATTCTTATTTTTTAACAGCACCAAGTCCGCTTTCTCTTAGAACAGGTAGTTTAAAACCATCCCACGGAGCTTACTCTTAGCCACAAATTGTGCCATATATAAGGAGTGCCGCAGCATGTAAGCAGCATGCTACGCATCTATAAAACGAGCTGTCGCTGATCGTTTTAGCAAGTCCAAACGATTAAACTCGCAGCTGCAACAAAGGCCAATGCAGCATGTAACGTGCTATAGCAACCGGGGCAGCAGGTTGGCGTTAACGTTTAAGCGCAATACCTAGCGTTTTTTATGGCGTTGTTTAGAGAAAACGTTCGGGATGTTGCAATTCGTCTACAAGTTTGTCTACCATTGTACACGGATTGTGCGTGGCGTAGTTTGTGTTGTTGAACGACTTGCGTAGTTTTTCAGCGTGCTTCTTAGCCATATTCTCATTGCCATATTTTTGAAGTAGGCTATATATGTCTGGGTCGCCTTTCGTGTATGTGAAGCTGTTATTCCCAGATTTATTTTTTAGAGCGTTTTCAATCATTGTGATATAGTCAGCGCGGCTGATGCCGGTGTTGAGATATGCGAAATGCAAACAATACCATAACTCGAATGCTTCGTTAGACCAAGCACTTCCATATCCCAATTCTTTGGCCATTGCTATTGCTTGATTAAAATCTTGGAAATCGTCTTTGTCGAAAACAACCCACACCCTATCGAACTGCATGTTGTTCTTTTTTTCCAAATCGTGCTTTATTGCCTTCGTTTCTTTAATCAAAGCAACAGTTCCCATGCCCACTCCCTGTACATTCACTTCGCGAACATCTGACATGCTGCCCTGAACTAGGGCTTTAAAGTAAAACGGCTCTGTTTTAGTGCCCTCACATACGATTAAGAAACGCACCTGCCGTTGGCGTCCTTTTTCTTTACGCCCCTTAGTGCCCTTAGCATGTCCACGTTGTTGCCTTAGCCTTTCAAGCCCATTATCTTTGGAATGTCCCATAGTTCCTTGTGTTATTTCCCGATAAAAGGTATTGCACCATAACGCCCACGGATGTAATCGCGTTGAATGTCGTGTTTGTTATTTGAATCTTCTTGGCCGTCTTCCTCAAATTCCACAAGCGAGTAGATGTCGGTACTCTCCACCTTGTCTTTCTCTGCAAACCATATTTGGTCGCGCCGAAGCACGGATCGGTCGAGCAAGTTGGTGTCGTGAGTGGCAAAAATCAGCTGTGCACCATGCTTGTTACGCTCTGGGGCCATAAACAGAAGCACGATGTTTCGGGTTAAAAGCGGATGAAGCTTGGCATCCAGCTCATCAACAATGAGTGTCTTTCCATTAATGAGCGTGTCGAAAATTGGGCCAGACAACTCAATAACTTTCTTTGTCCCCTCAGACTCCATGTCGTCTTTGTAAAATTTGTCTGACTTAACAACTTGTCCGTCCTTATTATAGATGTTATGTGTTGTTGTTGCTTCAATGACAATATGTGGCGACGATTCTTTTTCTAATTGCTGCGCCACATTCCTTGGGAGACTGGCCAACTCTTCTGTTGTAACATCGATCCTTTTCACCGAGAAGCTGTTGAAGCCCAATTGCAGCTCCTTAAAAAACTTCTGCGCTTCGGCCGCTCCATCCAAATCTTCCCAAAACATCTTGGCCGTAAAAAGCTCATAATTTTCAGTTTGGATACCTGAAATAACATTGTATTCGCCAATACAGGCCATCACAGCATTGCTCTTCTCGCCCTTTAACTGAGCAACAACCGAAAGGAACAAACGGTTCGCATTGGTTAAATCTTCTTTACCTCTGCCCTCAGGGAATGCCTTTTCTGAAACCTCTATCACATCTTTTGAACGGACGAAAAGCTCCACTTCCTCTTCTCCAAGCCTGTTTTCGTACAGCCATTCCGAAACAATTTCTTTTTTGGTGTACTCAAATCCGTATCGATAGCGGTTTTCTCCCTGAATGAATTGCACCTCAAAC
>CAUPVH010000136.1:0-5460 GCA_963514635.1 uncultured Prevotella sp.
AACGAGAACTATCGCTTGGGTTGGGCGCACGCTTACAGCCTTCCGCGGGAGATTTCACTCGACAATGATGGGCTATTGGTGCAGAAACCCTTTTCGGGCTTACAGCAAATGCGCAGCAAACTGCTCGCCAACAAAACCAATTTGGCACTGAACGGCGAAGAAAAACTAGCCACCGATGCACAACGCAAGTTTGAAATCTACGCCGAATTTACCGTAGGGACATGGGCCTTCAATTCTATAAGAAAGGAAACAAGGCGGCACGCATTTTCTATCGCCCGACAGACAATAGCATCGTGGCCGACGTGTCTGCCATCGACCGCAAGGTGAACGATGCCGCACTTTTCAACGGCATATACAGCAGCACCTTGCCCAAAAAGTTGGCCAAAGGCAGCACGCTTAAACTGCATGTCTTTGTTGATAGGTCTGTTGTAGACGTCTTTATCAACGACACATGGGCTTTCTCCCTGCGCGTTTTCCCCACCGACACCCATGCTAACGACATCGCCGTGTTCGGCGATAAGGGTTCAGAGGCGCGCCTGGTGAAGTGTTGGACACTCAACGAAAAAGCCGTTAGCACAGGCATTGAAACCGCTGCAACAGGCAAACACCACCTAAACGTCGAGGGAAAAACGCTTATCCTGAACGCCGAAAGCCAGCCAAGTCTGCTTCAAGTGTTCGATTTGGCAGGGCGAATGCTCGCCACCAAGGCCGTTTCAACAGGCTCGATAAGCATAGAACTGCCCTCACGAGGCGTGTTTCTTGTGCGCTCGAAAGTGGGAACACATGCAGAAACAAAGAAAATCATCATTAATTGAACTTCCCGCAAGGGGTTAATAAACATTAATCCGCCCATATCCGATGCGTAAAAACTTGGCGTTTAGCCCACTTAGTTTTATCTTTGGGACAGAGAATTATAGATTTTCCATACCTAACGCGCATCACCTAAACCGCAAACAACCATTCAAGATTATGGCACAGAGACTAACCAAACCCATGCTTAGGCTGGCAACAACCCTATTGTTGCTCTTTGTGGCGCATGCCATTGCCCACGCCGACACCCCCCAAAAGATGAATATGCTCAGCAAAAACCATTGCATGCTGGCTTTCGACACGCCCACAACGCGCTACTTGCTGTTGCCCGTTGAGGAGAAAGCGGAGCTTTGCAACCTGCGACTTATCGTAGACAACAACGCCATCCAAACGCTTAACGTGCGCTTGGCGGCCGACCACGTAGACTATTTCGTGCCACTTGCACTCAATGCCGTTAAGGGGAAACCCTTCGTTCTCGACGTGCACGCGCAGGGTGACATACGTAAAAACGGCAACCTAAACGACTATGTGTGCTGGAAAAAGATGGAAATGGTCGACAACTTCGACACGGCCAACCGCGAAAAGTGGCGTCCGCTGTACCATCACACGCCGCCCTACGGCTGGATGAACGACCCCAACGGACTGTTTTACAAAGACGGACTGTACCACCTTTACTACCAATGGAACCCATACGGCTCGCAGTGGGAGAACATGACATGGGGTCACAGCGTTAGTAAAGACCTTGTGCATTGGGAAGACCGAGGCACAGCCATAGCCCCCGATGCCTTGGGAACGATATTCAGTGGCTGTTGTGTTGTAGACCACAACAACACGGCTGGCTTTGGCGCAGGGGCGGTGGTGGCCTTCTATACCTCGGCTGGCGAAAGCCAAACGCAAAGCATGGCGTACAGCACAGACAACGGACAGACCTTCACCAAATATGACCGCAACCCTGTGATAACGGCCGCCATACCCGATTTTCGCGACCCGCATGTGTTTTGGCATCAACCAACCGAACGTTGGATAATGGTGCTTGCCGCCGGTCAAGAAATGCAATTCTACTCGTCGAAGAACCTCAAAGAGTGGACACTCGAAAGTAAGTTTGGCGAAGGCTACGGCAACCACGACGGCGTTTGGGAATGTCCCGACCTGATGCAGCTGTCCGTTCGCGGCACCGATAAGCAGAAGTGGATGCTTATTTGCAACATCAACCCTGGCGGACCTTTCGGCGGAAACGCCACGCAATACTTCATCGGCGAGTTCGATGGACACAAGTTTACCTGCGAAGACAAGCCCGAAACAACCAAGTGGATGGACTACGGCAAGGACCATTACGCCGGCGTAACCTTCGACAATGCACCGCAAGGTCGCCATATACTGATGACTTGGATGAGCAACTGGCAGTATGGCAACCAAGTTCCAACGCTGCAATTCCGCTCGGCAAACACCATTGCATGCGACCTCGACCTCTTTGAACACGATGGTCAGACCTTTGTTGGGCGCACACCTTCAAAGGAACTCTTCGCAGCGCGCGCCACATCGTTATTTAAAAACAGCACTTCGGCACGCAAAACCTTCAACCCAGCGCAGGGCGCATACGAGCTAGTGATGGTTGTTAAGCCCCAAACCAAGGGCAAAACGCGCCTTACCTTGCAAAACGCCGCAGGCGAAAAGGTGGTTGTTAGCTACGATGTGGCCGCACAAACGCTATCGGTAGACCGCACCCAAAGCGGCAAGTCCGACTTCAGCGATGCTTTCAAAGCTGTTACCGTTGCCCCTACCCACGGTCTGATAACCACGCTCCGCATCTTTGTAGATAAGAGTAGCGTTGAGGTTATAGACGCCCAAGGCAAGGTTTCGCTCACCAATTTGGTGTTCCCCTCAACACCCTACAACACCTTGCTGCTCGAAAATTCGGGTGGAAACAAGGCCAGTGTGTCGGCGTTTGAGATGAAATAAGGTACTAAGGAGTTAAGGAATGTGCTTTGTCTGACAGCTCCGACAGCTCCGACAGCTCCGACAAGTCAGACCGGTCAGACTAGTCCGACCAGCCCGACCAGCCCTACTGGCCAGCCTGCTCCACCCCAGCCATTCTATCTTAACAAGTAAACAACAAGGCATTTCACTCCCCTCTCCCCTCGGAGAGGGGCTGGGGGTGAGGCTTTATCTTTATAAACATCAAGGCATATCACTCCCCTCTCCCCTTGCAGAGGGAGCTGGGGTAAGGCCTTAAATACAAAATAATTATGCGTAAATCAACCCAACTCACACTCATTCCCGTGATGTTCTGCTTCTTCGCCATGGGATTTGTAGACCTAGTGGGCATTGCCTCAAACTATGTCAAGGCCGATCTCAACCTCACCGACTCGGCCGCGAACGTCTTTCCGTCGCTCGTTTTCTTCTGGTTCCTCATCTTTGCCGTACCAACGGGCATGCTCATGAACAAGATTGGGCGTAAGAAAACGGTGCTTGTGTCGCTCGTTATCACCGTGGCCAGTTTGCTTTTGCCCCTCTTCGGCAACAGCTACGAACTGATGCTAATCTCATTTTCGCTGCTGGGCATCGGCAACGCCTTTATGCAAACCTCGCTCAACCCCCTTATATCGAACATCATCAGTGGCGACCGCTTTGCAGCCACCCTCACATTCGGCCAGTTTGTAAAGGCCATCGCCTCGTTCATGGCCCCCATTATCGCCGCTTGGGGCGCGGCAGCCAGTATCCCCCACTTTGGTTTGGGCTGGCGCATACTCTTCCCCATCTACATGGTTATCGGCATTTTGGCCACCCTGATGCTGTCGGCCACGCCCATCGAAGAAGAACCCATGAAGGATAAGCCCTCTTCTTTCATGGAAACCATCAAGCTATTGGGCACGCCCATCGTGCTGTTGTCGTTCATCGGCATCATGTGTCACGTGGGAATAGACGTGGGAACAAACACCCACGCGCCCAAAATACTGCAAGAACGACTGCACATGGGTCTCGACGAGGCAGGCTTTGCCACCAGCCTTTACTTCATTTTCCGTACCCTTGGCTGTCTTAGCGGCTCGTTCATACTGGCCAAATTCAACAACCGCGCCTTCTTCTACGTTTCCGTTGTCATGATGGCTCTTTCCATGTTGGGCCTAGCCGTGGGCGAAAGCAAAGCCGTTCTGTACACCGCCATCGCGTTGGTTGGTTTCGGCAACTCCAACATCTTCTCGCTCGTGTTCTCTCAAGCCGTGCTGTCCTTGCCCGACAAGAAGAACGAAGTGTCGGGCCTAATGATTATGGGACTGTTCGGCGGAACCATATTCCCCCTCCTCATGGGGCCTGCCAGCGATGCCGTTGGCCAATGGGGAGCCGCCGTTGTAATGGCCGTTGGCGTTGTCTACCTCTTTACTTACGGACGAAAGATTGGCGCAAAGTAAGCATACTTAACTAAAAACAACAAAGAAGATATGAAACGACTTATCGTAGGATTGGGCGAGGCACTCTGGGATGTGCTGCCCGAAGGAAAGAAAATAGGCGGCGCACCGGCAAACTTTGCCTACCATGCCGCGCAGTACGGACTAGACACCTTGGCCATTAGTGCCTTGGGCAACGATGCTTTGGGCGACGAAATAGCCCAGAAGTTCGCCGATAAAAAGCTCAACGTGCTGATGCCGCGCGTGCCTTTCCCCACAGGAACGGTGCAAGTTGAGCTCGATGCACAAGGCGTTCCCACTTACGACATCAAGGAAGGCGTGGCTTGGGACAACATCCCCTTCACCCCCGAACTTGAAGAAGTGGCCCGAAACTGCCGTGCCGTGTGCTGGGGTTCGTTGGCACAGCGCAACGAAGTGAGCCGCAACACCATTCACCGCTTCCTCGATGCCACACCCAAAGACTGCCTTAAAATCTTCGACATCAACCTCCGACAAAACTTCTACAACGAAGAACTGCTGCTCGACTCGTTCAAACGATGCGACATTTTGAAGATAAACGATGAAGAACTGGTTACCATTGGCCGTCTGTTTGGCTATCCCGGTCTCGACATGACCAACAAGTGTTGGCTCATCTTGGGCAAATACGACCTCGATGCCCTGGTGCTTACCTGCGGCGTAAACGGCAGTTATGTGTTTACCCCTGGTGCCATGTCGTTCTTAGAGACGCCCAAAGTAGAGGTAGCCGACACCGTTGGTGCAGGCGATTCGTTCACAGGCAGTTTCTGTGCAGCCTATCTCAGTGGCATTCCCGTTAGCGAGGCCCACCGCCTGGCCGTTGAAACCAGCGCATACGTATGCACACAAAACGGCGCAATGCCCACTATCCCCAAACATTTTATCGAAAGGATTAAGTAAGAGGCAAGGAATTAAGGAGTTAAGCCGTATGCCTTGTCGTATAAGAGGAATATTTCTTGCAAACTCGCCAGCTTGTTAACTCCTTGATGGGGTTTAAGAGAAGATAAGCTTTTCGTCCCAAAGCTATTGGCTTAACTCCATAACTCCTTAACTCCTTAATTACATAACTCCATAAAACGCAGAAAAGTTAACACACCAGAGAATTGACAAAAGGACTTCCCATTGCACACTAAGCATACGGCTTAACTCCTTTAACTCCTTAATTACTTTACCCCTAAAATATTCTCTTTTTCTTTCATATTAATCAAATTAGTTGTAACTTTGCGAAGTG
>CAUPVH010000137.1:0-5443 GCA_963514635.1 uncultured Prevotella sp.
TTGTTGTCGAGTCTTACGTTTTTAAGTCCCTCAACATTGTATTGTCCGAAGTGGCTAACGATGCGATAGCTGCCTGTGATGGGCATGGGCAAGCGTCCCTTGTTGGCCTCGAAACCGCCGCTCACCATACGGTCTACGGTGCTAAGCTTGCGTGTTTCTTCCACTTCCTTCTTGCTGTCGGCAATGGCTTTCTCGCTTCTTGCTCTTTCGGCTGCGGCTTTGCGCTCGGCTGCCACGCGTGCAGCCTCGGCTTCGCGTGCGGCTTGTTGCGCTCGTGCCTGCTTTTCGGCCGACTCGCGCGCAGCTTGGTCGGCTTTTGCCTTACGTTCGGCCGCCTCTCTGGCCTCCTTTTCAGCGCGTGCCCGTTTGTCGGCCGTTTCCTTTTCAGCCTTTGCACGGCGTTCTTCGGCCTCTCGCGCAGCCCTTTCGGCCTCAACGCGGCGTGCCCTTTCAGCCTCCTCTGCCACCTTAGCCTCTGCCCTTAGTCTTTCTTCGCGTGCCTTAGCCTCGGCAATGCGGCGTTGGTTCTCGCGTGCTGCCGCTTCGGCTGCCGCTTTCTTTCGTGCCAGTTCTTCTGCTTTACGCTTAGCAGCCTCGGCCGCTTCAGCTTTACGTTTGGCCTCGGCTATGGCTCTTTGCCTAGCTTTTTCAACTTCGATGGCGATGAGCCTATCTATCTCCGCGTTTAAGGCGGCATCTTTCTTTTGTTGCTCAGCGATGACGGCCTGAATGGTTTTCTGTTGCTGCTGCAGTCCGTCTACCGCCTTCTGCTGCTCGCCTTGTTTGGTTTGCAGTGCGGCATGTTCTTGGCGACCCTTATATAATAAGGTGCTCTTTTGTCCTTTCACTTCTTCCAATTGGATGTGTTTCTCGGTCACTTGTTGCTGTTTGGCCTTAACCAGTTCGCCTTGTGCCTTTTGATACGAGGCATATTCGCGCACGAAGCGCATGCGGCGGTACACTTGTGCCAAGTTTTTGGCCGAGAAAACGAACATCATCTTCTCTTGCACAGAACGATGGCGCGCCATGTAACGCACCGAGCGGATGTATTTTGCCTTGCGGTCGGCCAGTTGTTGTTCGAGTGTAGCCAGCTGCGAGTTCAGTATACCAATGTTTCCCTCAATGTGCTTGATGTCTTTCTGAATGCCGTCGATGTTCTTTTGGCGTTCGCCAATCTCGCTGTTGATAACCATCAGCTCTTGCAACCTCTTCTTTACGTCGGCTTGATTGGCTTTAAGGGCGGCCTCTTGTTGTTGTATTTTTTTCTTTATAGCCTCCCTCTGCCCTTGTAAGCCCTTGATAACCCTGTTGGTTTCAGCCTGCGTGTTCTTGCCGCGCGGGGCGTTTCCGCGTTTGTTCGCCGCCTTTGCTCCCTTCTTGGGTGCCGGCTTGGTTGTTTTCTTGGCAGGAGCTTTTGTTACCTTAGCGTTCTTCTTGGCAGACTGTGCGGCTTTGCCTTTGGCCTGCGTTCGCTTTTGTGTGGTGGCTGTAGGGCGCGACTTCTTGGCGGAACGCTTTTTCTGCGCACCGAGTGGGAAGGCCACCATGAGGGCAAGGAGGATGGTTAGAAGGTGTTTCATTTACATGTTGAGTATTTTGTTGAAGACATCTTGTGCCTTTACGCGCTTATACTTAGGCGACACCGTTGTTTGTGCGTCCCATTTCTCGTCGGTCTTCACTTCGTTCATTTTGATGGTTACTTGCAAAGTCTGTCCGCCTTTCATGGCAGCAGAACTCATACTGAACACTTGCGATGTGGGGAACATCTTTACGCCCACTCCTTTGAAGTCGCCATACTTCCATGTAAGCCTCGACGTTCCGCGTGTAGGGTCTTGATGGGTTATGTCCGTTTGTCGTAAGCGTCCGTTGTCGGCATCGGCTAGCCACGCATAGTTGAAATTGCCCGTGGAATAGGTTATGGGATTGCTGCTGCCACCGCTGAAAGTAACGCTGAACTGGTTGAGGTCGCTTTCGGTGATGCGTGGGCGGTCGGGCAATAGCAGCTGGTTCCAGAACAGAGCCTGTAAGCTATAAAAGTTAAGTCCGTTCTTTCGCAAGAAATCCATTTGGTTGTAGTCGGCCTTGATGTATTCTTTATGAATGCGGTCGATAACCAAAACGTAGTCGGGTGTGAACTCTACGCGCCCCACTTCGGTGCCAAGCAGTGGCACAAAGGCTTGGAGGCGTATCACTTCGTCTTTTCTCATGCGCAGTTGTCCTGGCACGGTGACGTCTTTCCCTGCGCCTTGCACGTTGAGCGAGATACTTCCAACGATGTTTTTGGCGTACACTTGGTTGTCGTTAACGCGGCGCATAAAGGCCAATTGGTTGTTGGCAAGCACTTCGCGGTCGCGTGCAGCCTTGTGTGTGGGCGTTGAACTGTCGGACACCACGGCCGACTTTGTTTTGCAAGAGGTCCATATCAGTGGTGTAAGTACCACTGCGAGAGCAAGACTTAGAATTCTCGCTGCCGCTTTCAAACCTGTTATGTGTTGCATCCCATTGCGGGTGCATGCCGATGTTGTTCTTTTGTTCTTTATCATAACTGTATGTTTTTTGGTGGTAAATAGCGTATATATACTCTCAAAGCGTGGAAGGCTTTTAATGAGGAAAGGGCTTTTAAAGGTGAAAAGTAAAAAGGTGAGAGGGTGAAAATATGGCTGTGCCCGTTGCGTTTGTTGGCTTTGGCTTGCTGGTTGGGCTAGTTGAACTAGGTTTTTTAGTTGTTCTACTTATTCTAATTATTCTAGGCTTTCTAGTTGTTCTAGTCTTTCTGGACTTCTATTTTTTCTAGATTTTCTAGCCTAACTAGTTGAATTAGCTTGCCAAACAAAGTCCACAAAAGGGCATTGCTTAACTCTTTAACATCTTTCCTTCTTCACTCCATGTTACTTTTCATCATGTGGTTTAACTCCTTAATTCCCGAAATGCCTTCTTTTTTTTCACTCAGAAAGGTTTCTTAAGCTTTATCTTCCTGTTGATAACCGCCTTGTCGGCACCCAGTTCCAAGGCCTTCTTCCAATACTCGATGGCCTTGTCTGTGTTGCCGTTCATGGCGTGAATGTCGCCTGCATGTTCCACCACAACTTTGCTTTTAAGGCTGTTAGAGTCGTTTTTCAGTGCTTGGTCGATGTAAACCTGCGCCTCAGAATACCGTTTTTTAAGGAAGAGCAGCCACGCATAGGTGTCTAGATAGGTGCCGTTGTTGGGTTCTTCCTTAACGGTTCGGTGGCTCATGGCCTCTGCTTTGTCTAGCTCAATGCCCTTTTCGCCTAGGTAATAGGCGTAGTTGTTAAGGCATCCCAAGTTGTTTGGTTTCCATTGCAGACAGCTATCGTACGAGGCGAAAGCCTCTTTTGCCAGTCCTTTTTGATAGAGAATTTCTCCCATCAGTTCGTAAAAGTCCGACACGATGTCCTTATTGCTGTTGGCGTTAATCTGCGTTACGCCCCTTCTGAAAGCGTCCAGGGCCTCGTCTTTCTTGTCTTTCTGATAGCAGGCGATACCTTCGAAGTAGTAAAACACCATCTCTTCGGGGTTATAGGCTTGTGCTGACTTGCTCAAAGCCAACACTTCGTCCCAATTTTGCTTTCGCCAAAGGTGCTCGATAAGCTGCAATCGTGCCCCAGCGTTGTCGGGTGCGATGGCAATAACCCGTTTCAGGGCATTGACAATCAGGCTGTCGGGCATCTTCTTAACCGACATATAGGCCGCTTTTAGTTCGGCCATGCCTGCGTCGTTGGGGTTAGCCGCCGTTATTCGGTCGAAAAGTGCCAGCACCTTTGTGCTGTCGCCGCCTGCTCGTTCGTTCTCTTGCACCACCTGTCGCATGATGGAGAGTTTCGTTTCGTCGTCTGTCTTCGAGCTGATTAGCATCTTGTCGCGCAGCTGTGAGGCCTTCGCCTCATCGTTTTTGGCGCGATAATAGTCGTAGAGCGATGCCTGAGCAAAGCTATTGTCGGGGTCGTCGGCCAGCACATCAGTAAAAATCTTATGCGCGGCGGCCTCCTTTTGGTTCTGCATAAGCCAGTTTCCGAGCATCAGCCGATAGTTCACGTCATTGGGATGGTCGTCGCTTAGCTGTTTCAAAGCCTTGTATGCCGCGTTCTTGTTGTCCAGCATCTCGTAGGCGCGCACCTTCGAGAGGGTTGTTTCTTCGCTAACGCCGTTCACTTGTTCCAGTCGTTCGAGCGACCTTAGCACTCCAGCAAAGTCTTTTTTCTTATTATAAAGCTGCATGAGGATGTTCAGTGCCTCATCGTTGTCGCGCTCGCCGCTGTTGGTGGTGAGCCTTTCGTAAGTCTCGATGGCCTTGTCGAAGTTGCCGCTACTGATGTAAAATTGCCCCAACCGTTCGGTAAAGGTGGCGTTGTCGGGGCGTAGCGATGCCGCCTTTTGCAGGCAGGCCAATGCCAACGAGTCGTTTTTTATCTGCACATAGTAGGGTGCTTGCATGAAATAAACCTCTGCTGCGTTGGGATTGATGCTAAGACAGTGGTTCATCAGGGCAAGAGCCGAGGCGTAGTTGCCTGTGTTTTCTTGTTTCACGGCTTCGAGAAAGAAGTAGTCGAAGCGGCGTTGGTCGTTATAAGACAAGGTCTTAGTAGGCGCAACTCTGGCGGGTTGCACCTTTTTCTTAGCCCATAGCGTGGGTGTTGCCAGGGTGAAAGCCGCGGCGAAAGTAACTGTCGCAACGGCGATGTGTATCAGATTTCGTTTCATCAGTTGTGTTATTTCAGTCCAGTATGTCCGTATCCGCCTGCTCCCCTTTCGGTTTCGTCGAGCGTTTCAGTGAGTTCGAAGTTCACTTGTTCGTGCTTGGCAACAATCATTTGTGCAATCCGTTCGCCGTCTTTCACGATGAAAGGCTCGTTAGAGAAGTTAACCAACAGCACCATTATTTCGCCGCGGTAGTCGGCATCCACTGTGCCGGGCGTGTTAAGCACGGTGATGCCGTGTTTAAGTGCAAGTCCGCTGCGTGGCCTTATCTGCGCCTCGTAGCCTTCGGGCAGGGCGATGTACAAGCCCGTTGGCACCAGTTGGCGTTGCATTGGCAGCAGGGTGATGTCTTCGTCGATGTTGGCCCGCAGGTCCATTCCTGCGCTAAGAGCCGTGGCGTATGTGGGTAGCGGTTGGTGTCCGCGATTGATTATCTTTACTTTCAGCATCTCATTTCGTTTTATAGCGCATTGCGCAGCATCTGCAAAAATACGCAATTATCTTGATATAAGGGCAAAACGCTTGTTTAAAATACACAAAAACGGACAAATGGAGGTAAAATCGGCGAACAATAAGAGGAAAGGGGAGGGGGAAATTAGTGATGTTGACGCCGTTTGGTAAAGAAGAAAAGGCGTATAAAGGTGAAAAGGTGAAAAGGTGAAAAGGTGAAAAGGTGAAAGGGTGAAAAGGTGAAAAGGTGAAAGGGTGAAAAGGTGAAAGGGTG
>CAUPVH010000138.1:0-5440 GCA_963514635.1 uncultured Prevotella sp.
GAGTTAGTGGGTTGATGAGTTAGTTAGTGAGTTTGTGGGTTTGCGAGTTAGTGGGCTTGTGAGTTTGTGGGTTTGCGAGTTGTTGGGCTTTAGTCAGTTTATAAGCCAGTGAGTTGCCTTGTGCTGCACTTCTCTTAATTTGTTGAAACATTAAAAGTCAATACTACTTCAATGTTTAGTGAAGTCTTAAATGCCTTTTTGTGGTGATAGGTGCTCTCGCTTAATCTTGTAGCTTGTCGTCTGTAATGCTGTTACGCATGATAAGCAGCAAGGCCATTGGGTGTTAGCGGCCGTGCTAGCCCGTATCTTTTATTGGCGTTGATGCCCATGTGGCAGTGCTTTTAGTGGCTAGTTGTAGGCTATTTGGTGTAAGTCTAACCTTTATGTAACACCTAATGGTCTTTTCATCTATAATAATTTTTCTACATGTATTTTTGACCCAAGGTTTTGTTTATTCAAATAAAAGCATTACTTTTGCAAAACATAACACATGTTATATTACGATAGTTGTATTATAAAACTTATGCCGAGATCAACGATAATAGCCCAGGAAGTGATTATAGAAGCCGCTTTCGAGTTGGTGAGAAAAGAGGGTTTTGAAGTGCTCTCAGCCCGAAATATTGCTAAACAGATAGGTTGTTCCACTCAGCCTATCTATTGGTGCTACAAGAATATGGATGAAATCAAAGCTGAGGTATGTAGAAAGGCACTTCCTTATCTGCAAAACCTAATGCTCGGTTACGTTAAGACGGGAGATGCTTTCTTGGATTTAGGCTTGGGTTATGTGCGAATTGCATACGCCGAGCCTGCTCTGTTTAAAGCGTTCTATATGGATAACATCATGAAGGTGAAGCTTACGGATATATTTCCTGAGAGCGAACGGGTGGTGGAAGTAATGAAAAGTAGTGATGAATGCCGACATTTATCCGAGCAAGAGGTGAAAAATGGCATCGCAAAGGCGTGGATGTTGGCACATGGTATTGCCTCGTTGGTTGCGGTTGGCATGTTTGTTTACGACGAAGAAAAGATTATAGAAATTTTAAAATAACCCCACTGCGATATGGGATTACGCATCATTGAATGCCTATTCAATGGCACTTAAACCAAGGAAGGGTTGTTGTAGAAAGGTATTTGATGTGATGTTAGGGAGAATTTTGTAGAAGAGAGAAAGCGTGTGGATAATCTGTATGATAAGCAATTTCAAGAACATGAAAGCCAATAAAAGAACCCTTCGGAACGTTATATTGTTCAGCTTTGTGGCTGTTGTTTGCGGTTGGGTGGGCGTTGGGGTAGATAAGCTGCTTGGTCAGCCCTCCAATTTAGAATCACTCGGGGCGTTGATTTTTATCTCTTCCCCCATCTTGTGTATGGTTTTACTTCGCCTTTTTGGTGGCGATGGCTGGAAAGACCTGCCGTTGAAACCTAACTTCAGGCGGAACGCTCGTTGGTATTTGTTTGCCATTGTTGTCTATCCTGTGGCCATTGGCATAACGTTGTTTATAGGCAAGCTGTTTGGTTGGGTGGATGTAAGCAAGTTTAGTATTGCTGCATATTTTCCTGTCTTTATTGCAGCTTTCTTGCCCCAGTGTCTTAAAAACATCTTTGAAGAGTCGGTTTGGCGGGGCTATCTCACGGTAAAGGTGGAACAACTAACCCAAAACGAATGGCTCGTTTATTTGGTGGTGGCGCTTGTGTGGCAGGTATGGCATCTGCCATATTACCTAATACTCTTGGACGATGCTTATTTAGCAAGCTTCTTTCCTTTCGGCAACGTGCTGTTTGTGGTAACTAGCTTTGTCGTTATTGGCGTTTGGACGATCATGTACACCGAGATATTTTTCCTTTCGCGCTCGTTGTTGCTCGTTGTCTTGATGCACGCGATGGAGGATGCACTCAATCCGCTTATATCCGATGGCTTTGCCGTGGTGTCGCCTGATAAAGCTCTGTTGGTTTCACCTAGCTTTGGACTTATTCCGCTACTGCTCTATCTGGTAATAGGCTTATGGCTAAGGCGAATAAGGAAAAGTAGCGCGCGTTGCAGTTGAAAATGAATAAATGTAGAACTAAAATATTAGCAGTATGAATACAAACATGGAAATGCCTAAGTGCAATGATGGTTGGGATAAGATATTTTCGCAAAGCGATAAGGTAGAAAATAAAAAGGTTTCGTTCAGAAATCGTTATGGTATCACCCTTGTTGGCGATTTGTATTTCCCGAAAAACAGCGAAAACAATAAGCTTGCCGCCCTTGCCGTGTGTGGTGCTTTTGGGGCCGTAAAAGAGCAAGCATCGGGATTTTACGCTCAGACGATGGCCGAAAGGGGCTTTGTTACTTTGGCTTTTGACCCATCTTATACGGGCGAAAGCGGTGGAGAGCCTCGTAATGTGGCATCGCCCGACATCAATACCGAGGATTTCTCGGCTGCGGTGGATTGCTTGGGGTTGCTGCCCTTTGTGGATAGAGAGCGGATTGGCATTATCGGCATCTGCGGTTGGGGCGGTTTCGCACTTAACGCTACGGCCATCGACACCCGTATAAAGGCTGTGGCGACGATGGTAATGTATGATATGTCGCGTGTTTTCGGCAAAGGCTACTTTGATAGCAACACGCCCGAAATGCGTTTGGAAATGAAACGCTCGCTTAATGCCATTCGTTGGACGGATGCAGAAAAGGGAACTCCGGCTCCGGGCTATTCGATGCCAGACACTCCGTCGGATAAGCTGCCTCAATTCTTGAACGATTATATTGAGTTTTATAAAACACCGCGCGGTTTCCACGAGCGTTCGATCTCTAATAAGGTTTGGACGGCCACCACGCTGCTTTCGTTTCTCAATTTCCCGATACTTGCTTATGCTAATGAAATTAATGTGCCAACCCTTATTGTTGCAGGAGAAAACGCCCATTCGCGCTATATGAGCGAAGATGCTTACCAAGCCATAGGAACCGATAAGAAGGAGTTGTTCGTTGTTCCTGGTGCTAGGCACATTGACTTTTACGACAATCAGGGCGGAGTTGTGCCGTTTGATAAGCTGGAAACGTTTTTTAATACGAATCTTTAATGCCCCATGTTAGGGGCAGATTAAGGCACTAGGCTCCCAGCAATGGTGATTTGTAGACTTTGAATTTTCTGCATAAACGCAACAGTTTCTAAGCCTATATGCAACGATATGGCATAAAATAATTGTAGGGATGCACGCTGCTGTGCATCCCTACATTTATTATTAGCTTGGGCAATTTGTGCCAAGCGTTATTCCTTATTCAGGCGTTTACGTTCGTTATGGTCGAGTGTCATCTTACGAATACGCATGCTTTTGGGCGTAACCTCCACAAACTCGTCGCCCTTGATGTACTCCAATGCCTCTTCCAACGACATGATAACCTTGGGGATAACACGTGCCTTGTCGTCGCTACCGCTGGCGCGCACGTTGGTAAGCTGCTTAGATTTGGTTACGTTGATAACCAAATCGTTGTCGTGAACATGCTCGCCAACAATCTGTCCGTAGTAAACTTCTTCTCCTGGGTCGATAAAAAACTTGCCGCGGTCTTGCAATTTGTCGATAGAGTAGGCAAAAGCGGTACCCGTTTCCATGGCAATCATTGATCCGTTGGTGCGCCTTGTAATCTCACCCTTAAAGGGTTGGTACTCTTTAAAGCGGTGGGCCATGATGGCTTCGCCCTGACTGGCGGTGAGAACGTTGGTGCGAAGGCCGATGATACCACGCGAAGGCACATCGAACTCGATGTTAACGCGTTCGCCTTGCGTTTCCATCGAAGTCATTTCGCCCTTTCTGCGTGTCACCATGTCAATCATTTTGCTGGCGAACTCTTCGGGAACATTGATGGTTAGTTCTTCGATGGGTTCGCAACGCTGGCCGTCTATCTCCTTATATATAACCTGTGGCTGACCCACTTGCAGCTCGTAGCCCTCGCGACGCATGGTTTCGATGAGCACCGAGAGGTGAAGCACGCCGCGGCCGCTAACAATCCAGCGGTCGGTATAGTCTTCAAAGGGGCGTACGCGCAGGGCGAGGTTCTTCTCCAACTCCTTTTCTAGTCGGTCGTTGATGTGGCGCGAGGTAACGAACTTGCCTTCCTTGCCGAAGAAAGGGCTGTCGTTGATGGTGAAGAGCATGCTCATCGTGGGTTCGTCGATGGCGATTGGCGGCAGTGGTTCGGGCATTTCAAAGTCGCAGATGGTGTCGCCAATCTCAAATTTCTCGAGTCCGATAACGGCACAAATGTCTCCGCTGTCCACGTGGTCGGTCTTAACGTGTCCCATTCCCACGAAAGTGTGTAGCTCCTTGATACGTGTGCGTTCCTTTTCGCCATTGCGATGCACTACGGTAACGTTCATTCCATCGGTGAATGTGCCGCGATGCACGCGCCCCACGGCAATACGACCCGTGTAGCTGCTATAATCTAGCGAGGTGATGAGCATCTGCGGTGGGCCCTCAACTTGTCTTGGGGCAGGTCTTTTTTCAAAAATCTCGTCGAGCAGATAGTCGATATTGTCGCTGGGAGTCTTCCAATCTGACGACATCCAGCCGTTTTTGGCCGAGCCATACACCACGGGGAAGTCTAGTTGGTCTTCGGTTGCGTTGAGCGAGAACATCAAGTCGAACACCATTTCGTACACCTCTTCGGGTCGGCAGTTAGGCTTGTCCACCTTGTTTACCACCACGATGGGTTTCAATCCCAGCTGTAAGGCCTTCTGCAACACGAAACGTGTCTGCGGCATAGGGCCTTCAAAAGCGTCGACGAGCAGAATGCAGCCGTCGGCCATGTTGAGAACACGCTCCACTTCGCCACCGAAATCGGAGTGTCCCGGTGTGTCGATGATGTTAATTTTTACGTCTTTCCACGTAATCGATACGTTCTTCGACAGGATGGTTATGCCCCTTTCGCGTTCCAAATCGTTAGCATCCAGCACTTGTCCGCTGTTATCCTGCCCTTCGCGAAAGAGCTTTCCAGCAAGCATCATCTTGTCAACCAGCGTGGTTTTTCCATGGTCCACGTGGGCGATGATGGCTATATTTCTAATGTCTTGCATTGTCTTTACTTAATTGAAATCGACTGCAAAGTTACTGATAATTATTGGCAAATGCCCCCGTAACTGCGTTAAATCTGACGTTTTGGCATGGTTGGGGCTACGAGAGCGGTGACTATGGGGGCTTATTCACTGCGTCAAATGCACCCAACGTTATAGTCGCCCTTTCTCAGAAGCACCTGCGCCAGTGCCGCGATACTTGCTCTTAACGGGCTTGAAGTTGTAGCGCACGGTGAGATAGGCCTGTCTGCTGTCTGCTGAAAGCCATTTGTCGCTGGCCACGCCGTTCGCGTCAAGGCTCCATCTTTCGCGACTTGTGTGCAGAATGTCTTGCAAACCAAGGGTGAACGACAGTCCGCAGGCCAACTGCTTGGTAAGCATGGCAGAGGCAA
>CAUPVH010000139.1:0-5439 GCA_963514635.1 uncultured Prevotella sp.
CTACAAGCATCTTGTAGTGTCAGTACAAGCATCTTGTAGTGCCAGTACAAGCCACTATGTATGGCGCTTGTTGCACATAATCATAACCTCTGAATTGCAACTTATCACAACTTAATATATATTTTCCGCTTGTATAGTTGATAACCAATAACCCAATTGAGGGCGATAAAGAGCAGCGAATAGACTAGTGAACCGCCGTATTGCCCGAAGACGGGGGCCAACAACTGCGAGTAGACAAAGCCAATGACATTCACCTGCTTGTCGCCAACGGGGAAAGTGAATGCACCGAAGACAATGGCGAAGAAGTCGCTCAGCACGAAAAGGAAGAGCGGATTAACGCCGAACACCTCAAAAAACTTGCTCCACGACTTCTTACCCTTAACGTCGATAATCCATGTTAGCAGGGCTAAGAGCATGGAAGCTAGTCCGCAGGTAACCAATACGAAGGTGGGCGACCACACTTTCTTGTTGATAGGGCAACCATAGCTAAGCAAATAGCCTACGAAGAGCAACGACGTACCCACAACGAACAGCGGAACAACCTTGGTGAGGGTGATGTTGGTGCGTGCATCAAGCTGTTGTGCGCCTGCATCCGCCTTGCGGAAAAGCAAGCTGCCAATGATAAAGCCCAACAGCGTGTGCGCTATCGAGGGCAGCGTACTTAGCAAACCTTCGGGGTCTATGCCGTTGTCGTGATACATGTGGGCATCGGTAAGCACGGCACGGTCGGCAATCGAGAGGATGTTCGTTTCGTCGTAGGCGAACCCGTTGCCTGCCATCAGTATCACAAAATAGGTTAACAGCAGACCTACAATGACGTAGGGCAAGTGCTTATGCCGCACGGTGATGGCCAACAATGCCGTTATGCCGTAACAAATGGCCAGTCGTGCAAGCACGCCCGTTAAGCGAATTTTGTCGAACGACCATACCATGTACCACAGTTGGGAGAAGAAATCGGCCCCTTCTTGTGGGTTATTCCAGCGGCGACAGAAGGCGGAGAACCAGACAATGGCCAAACCTACGAGGTAGATTAGTACCATTCGTTTGACTATCTTGTACACGGTGGCGCGGTTACAAGCAAAGTCGAACTTGCGCATGGCGATGTAAATGCACATGCCCATCACGCACATGAAGAAGGGATAGACTAGGTCGGTGGGCGTTAGTCCGTTCCATTCGGCATGCTCAAGCGGCGCATACATGTAACTCCAACTGCCTGGATTGTTCACGGTTATCATGCCCGCGATGGTTAATCCACGCAAAATGTCGATGGATAAAATCCTACTAGTGGTCTTATTCTTTTCCATAGGTAGGGTGTTTGGGGTTATTTATATAGGTAATACTTCTTTGAAAGCGTGCGGAATTGGGCCACATCCTTGTCCCAAAAGGGTTTAACGTCGGCCCAACGGTTGTGCATGGCCATCTTGATGCGCACCTGTTTAGAACCCGAAACCTTGTCGAACATGTCGAAACGCTTGGCATCGGCGGTCGCCAGAACAGCATGTTTGGGGTAAAGGCGCGCCACTTCTTCCATGAAAACGAACTGCATGGGCGTTAGTTCAACGCGTTGAAAGTTGGTGATGTGCATCTGCACGCCCTGCAACAATTCGCCCTTGCCCACGCTATAAAAGGGTTTGAGATAGATGGGACGGAAGGTAACGCCCGGCATTTGGTGGGCGTTCATGGCGTCGGCAAGCTGCACGGCATCTATCCAAGGTGCGGCAAACATCTGGAAAGGAATGGTATATCCTACGCCGATAGACAGATAACCCAGTTCGCCAAGAATGCCGCTGGTGGGGTAATAGTAAGCGGTTACGGCCTGTGGGATGTGGGGCGACGATGCAATCCATTGCAACCCCGTGTCGGCATAGCCCATTGCGCGTTTCCAATTCTTCATCTTTACCACCGTGAGCTTGCAGCGAACGCCGCCTTTAAGCATGCCCTCATCGTTGAGCATGCGTGCCAACTCGCCGCAGGTTAGTCCGTATATATAAGGTATCTTAAACTGACTGACGAACGACATGCAGTCGTCGTCGGTGATATTTCCCTCTATTTTCAGTCCGCCAAGTGGGTTGGGACGGTCCAACACCACAAATTCCTTATCGTTTTCTGCCGCCGCCTCCATAGCCAAGCCCATCGTACTGATGAATGTAAACGAGCGGCAACCGATGTCTTGGATGTCGTACACCAGCACGTCAACGTCTTTTAGCATCTCCGGAGTTGGCTTTCGGGTCTTGCCGTAGAGCGAAAACACGGGCAATCCCGTCTTTGCATCGCGCGCCGTTTCCACCTTATCGCCCGCATGGATGTCGCCACGCACTCCGTGTTCAGGGCCATACAAGGCCACGAGGTTTACGCCTGGGGCGGCTTTCAGCACATCAACAGTAGACACAAGGTTGGCATTTACGCCCGTGGGATTGGTTATTAGTCCCACGCGTTTGCCCTGCAAGCACTTAAAATGTTGCTGCGCAAGCACGTCGATACCAGTAAGCACAGCTTTCTTAGCCCACGTTTCAGTGGGGCAAAACATGGCTGCGAGTGCCAGAGCGAGGGCAAAGAGGGTTTTATTTTTCATCTTTCGTTATTCGTTTACGTCCGTATTCGGGGTTCACCTTGATGGTTAGCGTAACGCCCACCGTGGCAATACAGCATACGATAACCATCCAGAAGAAGTGTTCGTAGCCCAATAATTCTTGCAGATAGCCTGCCGCCATGCCCGGAATCATCATGCTGGCGGCCATGAAAGCGGTGCAAATGGCATAGTGGGCGGTTTTAAATTCGCCTTCGGAGAAGTACATCATGTAGAGCATGTAGGCCGTAAAGCCGAACCCATAGCCAAATTGTTCGATGGCTACGCACACAGAGATAACAACCAAGTCGGTGGGCATGGCCATGCTTAGGTACACAAAGGTAAAGCAAGGCAGTGTCATGCAGGCCGCCATTGGCCACAGACTTTTCTTCAATCCCCAACGAGAGGCGGCCATACCACCGATAATTCCGCCCACGGTGAGGAAGATAACGCCGATGGTTCCATATACAAAGCCCACGCTCTCGGTGCTTAATCCCAATCCGCCATTGGCGCGTGTGTCGAGCAAAAAGGGACTAACCATTTTGAGCAAGAACGCTTCGGGCAAGCGATAGAGCAGCATGAAGACAATGGCGAGCAGCACACCGGGTTTCTTGAAGTAAAGACTGAACGTGCGTGCAAACTCATCGAATATTTCTTCTGTCGTGCTCCGTTTGCGCGTTTCCTTGCCCGCAGGGTTCTCAGCATCTTTCTGTGCATCTTCCTTTGCACGCGGAACAAAGAACGTATGATAGATGGTAATGCAGCTAAACATCGCGGCCGTGATGGCCATCGTGATGGTCCAAGCCCACGGAATGTTGCCCGTTCGGGTTTCTAACACGCCTGCAACGTACACCAACACGCCTTGTCCGAAGATGGATGACAGGCGATAGAAGGTGCTTCGGATACCAACGAAGAACGATTGCTGCTGCTGATTGAGGGCGAGCATGTAGAAACCGTCGGCCGCTATGTCGTGGGTGGCCGATGCAAAGGCCGTTATCACGAAGAGAATCAGCGTGAAGGTGAATAGACTAACGGGCGTGGCCGTGGCCGAAATCACTTCGGGCGAGGGGTGAGGGATGGAAAATGTGAGCAAGATGAAGGCTATGCTCATCACGATTTGCATCATGATAATCCACCAACGCTTGGTGCGCAGGATGTCTACAAAGGGACTCCACAGGGGCTTTATCACCCACGGGAAGTAAATAAGGCTGGTGAAGAGGGCCATCTCTCCATTAGGTACGCCCATGCGCGTGAACAAAATAACCGAGATATTGTTCACAATGAAGTAAGGAATGCCTTCTGCAAAGTAGAGTGTGGGTATCCAAAGCCACGGGTTTATATTCTTTGTTACATTCTTCATTTTGCTGATATTGCTTCGTTATATTGCTTTCGCTACTTTGTTTACGCAAATTTTCGCTTGCATCGAGATGTGTTGGTACTTGCGATTTGAAAGTTCAACCTTGTGGTTAGGCACTTAATTTGCCGACTACATCTTTTACCTTGCCATCCGCCCTGCCCTCTTTGTGAAGACGGCAGGCGGATTAATGCAAGGCTGTTTTCCTGTAATTCTTTTTATCTTAGTACCTAATTATTGTCTTTTTTAGTGCTGTTTGTTTAGTGCAATTCGCGCCTCCAACTCCCAAGTCCTTATTCTGTCCTTGTACAAGTTGTTGGCGTTTACCTTCTCGATGCTCAGTGCAGCATCGGAGTTTCCTCCCCAACGGCGGCACAGGTAGAGCACATCATAGATGCGCCCGATTTGATAATGGCGCGAAATGTTCAGCCCCATCGCATAGTCTTCGCCATAACTGGTGTTGGGCAAGCCGATGGAACGCAGCACGGGTGTGTAGAAAGCGCGGGGCGCGCCCAGTCCGTTAATGCGCAAAGCGTTGTTTCTGCCGTTGTCGGGTGTCCATTCTTTGTGGTCGATAACGCCAGGGGGAAGTTCGTTCAGGTCGAAGTCGGTCATCATATACGAACCAATCACCATCGCGCACTTTTGCTCGTAGAAGGCATCGACGATGGTTTGCAGCGTGTGTTCGTCCTTATAAAGGTCGTCGCTGTCTAGCTGAACGGCGAACTTTCCGCAGTGAGCGGAGTTCACGCCATAGTTCCAACAGCCGCCAATGCCCAAGTCGTTGCGTTCGGGAACAAGGTGTACCACGCGCCCATCGGCCTTAAATGCGTCGATGGCCTCGGTTGTTCCGTCGGTGCTATGGTTGTCTATGACGATGAGGTTGAACTTAAACTTAGTCTGTTGTTTCAACACCGACTCAATGGCTGCACCGATAGTGGCCTCCCTATTGCGCACGGGGATAATCACCGATGCCTCAACTTCGAACTCGCCCTGGTTGAAATCAATATCCTCGAAATGGGGTTCAAGGTATCCGCCAATCTCTTTCAGATGCTGGGTACATGCCTTTTCCATCTCAATTTGTCGGTCGCGGTTACGTGGGTCAACGTAATCAAACTGCTTTTCGCCGCTCTTTCTGTTGTCTTCCTCAACCTCGCTGTACAGGTATTCGTTGGCGTGCACCAGCGCATAGCGTTGACTTAGTTTCAACCTCAGGTCGTAAAGGCCGGCGTGTTGGTAAGTTTCTGTCATGCGTTGCACACTTTCTTTCAAGGCAGCAGCATCGAAGAAGAGCACCGAACCGAAGTCGAAATCACCTCTTAGCGAACCTTTTTGGTAGTCGATAACGGGTGCCTTAACCAGTTCGTCGCCCTTTACTTGGTAATGATCGGCGTAAACCAGGCCCGCCTCCGTGTCTTGCGCAATCTGCAAAAGCCGCTCTAAGGCCATGTAACCCAATTCTAACGTGGTGGTTTTGGTATAAACCAAGGCGTAATCGGCATTGCTCTCGGCGGCTATT
>CAUPVH010000140.1:0-5350 GCA_963514635.1 uncultured Prevotella sp.
GGAAGCGATGGAAACAACCTAAAATAATAGGTAAGCGGTCTAACGACCGATTGGGTTTAACTATTCGTCGATTGGCTTTAAGTCACAAAAAAGCCCACCCCATGCCACCCTCGAAAGGGGGGCTGGGGTGGGACAATGATAAATTTCTAGATGGCATTTATAACGCTTATAGGCGATATTAATTACGCTTACAGGCATTAATAACAACGTTTCAAGTCGCTATTTACGAATAACTTTCTCGGTTTTCTTGCTACCATCGGCATACGTAGTAACAACGATGTTCACACCCTCGAAAGGTTGTGCCGACTGCAAACCAGCTGCATTGTAATAGCGAACGCTAACCACGCGCTTGCCTGCGGCAGGCTGCTCAACGCCCGTTGTGGGCTGTCGTTTCACCGTTAAGGAGCGTTTGGCAGGCGTAAGCGTTTGGTTATGCTCGGTGGGAATACTCAAGATGCAAACTTCCTTGCCTGCACATACCAAGTTGCCTGCGGGGTCGAAGGCCATTTGGTATATCTCTTTGCCCAAGCCTTCGTAGCTATACTTCTTGGTAAGCGTGGGCGTTGAGCCGTTCCATGCAATGTTGAAGAACTGCAATTCCAAGCTTCCATCGCATATAACGAGGGTCTTTCCATCGTCGCTAACGGCAAATCCCGACCTGCGCGACCCGTTGAGATTCTCTACCCAATCGACGTTGCCAGAGTTAAAGGTTACTTTTCCGTCCTTATCTACGTACATCAGCGAAGGCACACCCTTGGTGTTGTTGCCTGCTCCGCGATATTGCACCACCCAAAGTCCACCATCAGGACCAGCTGCCAGGTTGTCGTCGGCATTGATAAGCCCACTAACTTTAAGCGTCTGACTAGGCGCCTTGTTCCACGATGTAAGCACCGAGCCGTCGGGTTGTCCAATGTTGTACACGCCAATGGCCGCCTTCATGTCTTCTAAGCAAACGTATAGCTTGGCATTGCTGCCGCTACCCGTAGGCAAAACCATCGAGGCCGACGAGCCAACGCTTTGTCCATCGTTGGTGATTAGTCCGTCTTCATCAGGCTGACCAACGAAGAACTGCTCGAACTTGCCGTCCATCTGAGCAGGGTTAGCAATAAACACACCCGGATTTTCGTCGCTAAACTCGGCAATATAGAGTTTACCTGTTGCGTCAACACTCATTCTGTAATTCCCCATCAGCTTTTGTCCGCCCTTATACGGAGCTGCATTGGTGCGCGCGCCGTTGGCATCGCACACGTAAACGCCCGTTACGTCAAGTTGTTTCTTATTGGCTTCGCCCACATACATGCGGCCAAAGAAGTCGCTCTCGGTGCTCTTGTCGATGGCCACTGTTGCACGATTGTACACGGTGGAAGCCACTTCGGGGTTGATGCGGTTGATGCTTGCGATACGATTTCCCATTAGACTCACGGCCCAATTCAGTTCTTGTTGCAATTGGCCAGGCAATTGGTCGGTGGCAAAGTCAAAGCTATTGCGGCCTGCCTTTACGCCTGTGAGTGGCAATTCGCCCACGGCAGCGTTTGTTTTGGCATCAGTAAACACCAATTTGGCGGCTGTGGGTTCGTCATTGGTGTCGAACGAGAAGGTGTAACGTTCGCCAGACTGTGCCAAACGCAGGTTGTAGGCATACACACCTTTCACTGCTGGCTGGTCTACACCCTTGGTGGTGAAGTTGGTTAGCACGCTGTCTGTTACGAGCGTAAGCGTAATGTCGGCACCGTTCACCGCGGCAGCGGCTGCCATAAAGCCCACCTTTTCTATCGGTTTGGCAAGGTCTAGCGTGGTTGCCTTTATCAATTGGGCCTTTGCCAGGCCCTCGCTCACGTCGAACAAGCGCAGTCCGGCCACTTTTGCATCTTTGAGATAAGGTGTGGCCAAGAGTGTATGCTTGGCGTATTTAAAGAAAACGGCACCCGATGCAGCAGCCACATCGCCCTCGTTGCCCAATATGTCGGCAGGCAAACGGCCAAGTATCTCGCTGTCTACATTAGATGTTGTTGCGGGCTTAAACTCCATCGGCGAGGTTACGCTGCCGTCTACCATCCACTGATCGTCGGCAAAGGGCGATGCGCACAGCTTGTAATCGTTGCCCAATTTCACCTCGGTGAAGTTGCTGCTGGCGTTGATGGTTTTCTCGGTAAAGAGCGAAGAGGTGATGGTGTTGTTCTCAACATAGAGCACTAAGTTTCTCACACCCTTGGCAACACCATTGGCATTGGTTCCGCCAACAATCACTTTGCAGCTCTTGGCAGCACCGCTTACGGCCACCGTCTTGCCCATATCGGCGTTAAGGAAGTTGGCCGAGCTTTGCGTTGTGAGCCACTCAATGGGGTCGGCATCCATGTCTTGCCATTTAAAGATGCGCAACGTGCCACGTTTGTAACCTTTGTCCGTTTCCACTTCTCCATCGTTAAACTGGCATTCCACGCTGTTTACGCCCACCAATTGTCCGTCGGCAGTAAAGGCGATGTCGTTCAAACGGCTGTGGAAACCCTTGTTATCGGTTTCGGCAGGCGGCAGTCCGTTGGTGCTCAACTGCTTTTCTACCTTCCTCGTGGCGTTGTTCACCAAGTAAAGCTGTGGCGTTCCGTTGTCGTTGGTCAATATAACCGTCTTGCCTTCGCGCGTGATGGCACGTTTAACTTCACCCTTAATGGCCAGTGTAACGGGCTCTTCCGCCTTCATGTTCAGTGCCTCTGGCATGGTTAAGTAGGCCGGTTGCTCAGGGTCGGGATAGTTATGATAAGTATCGGCGGGCGGTTCGTAGCCCTCAACTTCAAGGTATAGCTTGGTGTAAGTCGTTTGATTTGCCTTAACCACCAGCTTTTCCATGCTCTGTGCCACGAGGTTTTGATACTCGGTAGACGTGGCATCGGCAGTGAATTTGCCTTGTTCCTTATAACCGTTAAGGGCGGCTCGCACGGTGTATTCGCCCGGTTCTAGGTCTTCGAACACAAAGATACCATTGTATAGCGTATCTACCTGATAGGTTTTCACGGCCTTATCGCCCTTAAAAAGCGTAACGGTGGCTCCGTTCAGGGGCAGCCATTGGTCGTTGGTACGCGGTGCATAGTGGAACACGGGGTTAACGATACGCTCGTGAAGGTCTTTCACCGTACCCATAATATAGCCCGTTTTTTCGGCAGGAAGGTTAAATATATCGGCCAATCCGCGCGACATTCTGATGGCATCCTGCTTGCAATAGTCGGGATTTAGGGCGCGATGTCGGGCTGGTTGATAGGTGTGGAAATAGCCTTCGATAAGAAAACCGGGCACGCCATGTTTCAAAACGCCCAACCAGCCCTCGTAATCGCCATGTGTTCCGTGGCGTACGGATGAGCTGCCATAGAACGAAATATCGCCTCGAACATTCACATTCGTTCGGCTGTAATAGCTTTGCGGGTCTAGTTCGTCCATGTAATGGGGTTCCCACATCTTTATGGCCATATCTCGGCTGCCTGGTACAAGGTCGTTGCCCTCTTTATCTCTGCCACGATAAAGGATAAGGGGATAGTTGGTGTTTCCCCCATCGGTGGCGGCGTTAGAGTGTACCGAGATAAAGAAGTCCATGTTGTTGGCATCCACTTCTTCGCAGATCTCCGACAATGGGCGGTCAAACTTATCGTTTTCAGGGTCGTTTGTAACGTAGGGATATGGCCCGTTGTCTGTTCGCGACAGCATGATGTTCTCGCGTTTAACGCCCATCTTCACCAGCTTGTCTACCATAGGGAGGGTTCGCATCAGGTTGGTAGACGACTCGTAGAACCCTTTCTTGTCTGGCCTACCTGTTTCTGGCAGGTTGGGATAAGGTATGGTGGGCATCGGACGGTCGTTAGGTCCGAAGCATCCATGCCCAGGATTAAGGTAGATACGCAGCTTACTTGCGTCTTTTGTCTGTGCTTGCGCAAGGGCAGTAAAGGCCATTGCTATAAAAAGTAAAATCTTCTTCATGGCTGTTGGCTTTTAGTTACGTTGATGATATATGCCTTTCCGTCGGGCGTTGAGAATGCAATCTTGCCCGCTTGAGCCGACACTTTGGGGTACATTGCTATGAGCGAGTCGGGCGTGAGCGTCTGTTTGTCGCCTTTGAGGTTGGTTGCCACGATACGCGATGCGTAAACAAACTCGCCATCGTCTTGGTCGTACATGCCTACCACTGTGGAGTCGTCCCACCATTGGGGCGCGCGCATCATGCCAAGTGGCTTTACGTTGCCGCCATCGAGGTTGCAAACAAATGCCCCTTCGGCACCCACATAATACAAAATCTTGGTGCCGTCGGGCGAAAGCGACGGCCAAAGATAACTCTTGTCTTTACCATTGGGCGAGAGATTGCGGGTTTTTCCGTTGCGCGAAATCATCAGTTGGCGGTTGTTGATACTCAACACCACGGCGTTCTTGGCCGAAACCTTGCCCTCGAACCCCTTGGCAGCTACCTGTCCACGCGTAACGGGCAGGGCAGCTTGATTGTTTAGTGCCATCCCTTGCAGACTTCTCGTGGGGGCAACCAGTTCATTATGCTGTCCCGATTCCAGGTTAACGCTACGCAACGTCACCATCCTTAGATGTCCAGGGGAAAACGAATTTTCTCGATACACCACGCGTTTGCCGTCGGGCGACACACGTGCATCGTAGCCCGCACCTGCTGCACGGGTAATGTTTTGGGCTTTTCCTGTGTTTAGGTCTAGCTTAGTAAGTCCGCTGTTGTTGTCGGTTGTGAGCAAAATAAAATCTCCTTGCCCACTGATAGCCACAACCTTGCTCCCCACATCCTCCGGAAGTTGCACAGGAACAAGGCTTGCGACGTTGAAAACTTGCGCCCAACAGCCAACAGCAAATGCTGCGGCGAAGGCTAATGCTACTTTCCTCATACGAAGCTTGTTTTTAGGTTAAATAATAATGTTAGGTTCTTAAATTGCAAGTTCATGCGCTATTGCATTTGCGAGTTCGCTAGTTGGTGGGGTGAATGCGAGAACCCACAACACCCCGAGCTGTCCATACAGCATGAACACACATCATTTAGGCTTTCGTAGGCCGCACACTTACGGCCGAAAGATGGTCTTTACGATGGCGTGTGCAAGGCGATATGCCTTAGGTTTGCCCCGGTTGGCAATTGCTTCTTAGATGTTTTCACTCGCTTTCACAACACTCCAACGCCACTAACTCGCCCATTTGCTCATGCGCTTGGGCGTGTTTGGCCAGTAAAAACAAATCAAATAACAAGTATCTTACAGTTTTGTGTTGCGCTGTTCTGCTTTGGTTTGCGCTTAATGCGGCGTTTCTCTCTTCTTCTCAAAATGTCCGATTTCCGTATAAATAGCCTAATGGCACACTCACAGCG
>CAUPVH010000141.1:0-5349 GCA_963514635.1 uncultured Prevotella sp.
CAAAACGCACGCTATTTAGCACCAAAACGCACGCTATTTAGCACCAAAATGCACGCCATTTAGCAGCAAATAGCCTAAAAGTAGGTGCTAGTAGTGGTTTCTTTAAATAAAAATTCATTCTGCCGCATGCACATGCTGCCCCCTTTTAGCATCAAAACAAACCTTCGCGAGAATCGTTTTTTTGCGGCAAGGTGGGCGATTGGTGGGCAAAAAGGGCACTCATAATGTTAAATTTATTGCTAAAAACTAGACAAAAAGCGATTGTGCCATATATATACACGCATGACAAAGGTACGGAAAATACGTAGGCTTACACTCCGCTCAAATTGTAGAAACACTAAAAGTCAGCACGGCTTTAAAGAACATACATGCAGCACAAGGGCTTAAAGCGTTTCCCTATGCTATAAATCTTGGTGTTATTTACATCCTAAACATTATGTTTGCTATGGGCGTTGTCTGTTGTTCTAGATTTTCTTGCACAAGAAAACCAGCTTAATAAAGGTCTATCCCCCTCTCACACAATCACTTTTATCTTATGATAATTGTTTCTAAACTCCGTTGGCGAGCAGCCTTTCTTTCGCTTGAAGATACGATTAAAGTTGCTCATGTTGTTATATCCGCACTTAAAGCTTATTTCGGCGATGGTCTCGGTGGTGTCTATCAGCATGCGCGTGGCATATCCCATGCGTATGTCGATGATGTAATCGCTAAGCCTGCGCCCCGTGTGTAGCTTGAAAAAGCGGCAGAATGCGCTCTCGCTCATATTGGCAAGGTCGGCAAGTGTTTTAAGTCGGAGTTCGTACATGTAGTTATCCGAGATGTATTTCTTTACGCGCAACACCCGTCGGCTGTCGTCTTCGATGCTCACTTTGGCGTAGCTGGTGGTGGCCAAGGTGCGTGCGCCTGTGCTAAGCGACAGCGTGTGCAGTATGTCGAGAAACTGCATCAGGGCCTGAAAACGGTCGGTTATGCGGCTCATCTCGTCTAGTTTGTCGTACACCTTCATGATGGTTACCATCGGAAAGGCCAATCCCTTTTGCGCCTCTTTCATCATTCGGCGTATGCTTTCAAAGGGTGTCTTACCGAAAAACTGGTCGGTTTCGGTCATTCCAGCCCCGAAATTAAACTGAATGGTAATCTCGCGGATGTCTTCGCTCTTGCATTCGTGCTGCTCCCAAACGTGTTCAAGCGTGGGACTGGTTATGAGCACGAGGTCGAAATCGCCAATCACTTCGCTGTTGTCGCCCACGGTTCGTTTCACCCCCGCGGCGTTTTCAACGAAGTTCAGTTCGAAAACGTCGTGGTTGTGAACGGGATAGGAGAACTCTTTCTTGCGCCTGTCTGCAATGTAGAGGGCATCGGTCTCCATCAACGGGGTTATTTCGTGTAGTACGTAAGTGTCCATAATTCTTTTTTAGGAGTAAAGGAGTAAGGAGTGGGTAGTAAGGAGTAAGTAGTAAGGAGTGGGTAGTAAAGGAGTAACTACTTACTACTTATTCCTTTACCTCCTTACTACCTACTACTTTACTCCCCCTTTCCATCACTTCCAAACACATCCTCGCATTATGATAGGGGCATTTCCAAAAGCCGGCCTTATCGTCTAGAAGGTTTGGACGCGCATTTTCGTCACATCCCCAGAACCATTCGCCTTGTTCGCGGTCTACGATATGCTTGCGCGTGTATTGCCAACAGCGGCGCGCGATGTCGAGAGCAGCGGTGTCGCCGAAGTGTTGATACAGGTCTATGTGACCAATAACGCACTCGCACATCACCCACCATTGGCGTTGGGTGTCCACTTTACCCGTGTCTGTCCATCGTTCGTACACCATCGAGCCATCCGCTTGCAAACCCTCGTCGGCCGCTTTGGCAATGGCCTTGATGGCATGCTCAACCCTTAGTAGCCCGTTGGGGTCGTTCACCCCCACCGCAGCCTCGTGTAACAGCCACACCGCCTCGATGTCGTGACCAAAGCTTTGTATGTTGCGACGCCCCTGCCAACGGTCGTCGAAGAAGAGGTCGAGGTGGTTTGTCTGCGGATTAAGCAAGCGCGTAAGGAATATGTCGATAAGGTTGGCGATGCGTTCGGCCAACTGGGGCGTGCGCCACACGCGGTAAAGATTGGTGTATGGTTCGAGAATGTGCAGGTGCGTGTTCATCGTTCGCGACCCATTCTCGTCCTTATCGCTCAGTCGCATGTCGGCAATGGGCTGCCAGTTGCGCGTTAGTGCCTCCACATAGCCATTGTTCAGGCTGTCGAAGGCGTAGCGTTCGATGTAGTAGCAAAGGTCTTTTGCTTGCTGCAAGGCCACTTCATCGCCCGTGGCTCGTGCATATTCGCTCAATCCGTAAATGGCAAAACCGAGGGCGTAGGTTTGTTTTTTGGTGTCGAGCGGACGCCCTTGGGCATCCAAACTCCAAAAAACGCCACCCTCTTGTGGGTCGATGAAGTGGGCCATGAAATAATCTTTGGCCCTAGTTGCAGCCTCCAAGTATTCGGGTTTGCCCAAAACGCGATAAGCCGCAGCAAAGGCCCACAGTATGCGCGCATTGAGAACGGCTCCTTTTTCGGCATCGGGTACGGGGTTGCCGTGCCCATCTATGCGCCCCAGAAAACCGCCATAACGATGGTCTACCGTTTTATTAAGCCAAAATGGCAAGATGTTTTGGGTGAGTTCGTCGCGCAACTCGTTTTTCAACTTTTCCATTGTTATTTCCTTTTTTCTTGTAGTTCGGCGGTTATTTCCTTCATCTTCGTTTCAGAAAGCGGATAGAAATAAATGAACGCCAACGAGAGGAAAGCCCCTGCGGCTGGCAATATCGAGAGGAACATCTTGATGCCTTGGATGGTTTCGGCCGACTGAACGGCGTTGGCTTGGAAACCAAATTGGGCGAGCATCCAGCCTGTTACGGCCGTGCCGAAGGCCCAACCGAACTTCTGACTCATTGAAGACGACGAGAAGATAAGGCCTGTTGCGCGGTTGCCTGTTTGCAATTCGCTGTAATCGGCGCAGTCGGCGTACATGCTCCACAGCAAGGGGAAGATGCTGCCTGCGCAAACACTGATGAGTGCTTGCAAGATAAAGATGAGCGAAAGCTGACCTTTATCGAGCCAAAAGAAACCAATGCTAAGCACTGTTGCCACGGCCAAAGCCGCCATAAAGGTGCGCCGCTTGCCAATGCGGTTGCTTATTGGGGCGGCAAGTATAACGCCAACGATGTTGGCAGCTTGCCCAACGGCAAGATAAAGACCGCTAAGCACGAAGGGCAGACCTAGGAAAGAGATGTTGCCCACGGCGGTTTCGTCTACGTAATACTTAAAATAGTAAACCGTTGCGCCGTCGCGAATGGAGTTAAACACGAGCGATGCCACACCCGCGCCCAGCAAAATCCACCACGGACGATTGTGCAACAGGTCGCGAAGGTCGGTTTTCAGCGAGTTCTTCTCTTGTTTCACGGGTTTTACGCGCTCTTTCGTGAGGGCGAAACAACCAAGGAAAAGCACCACGCACACTACGGCAATAACCACCACGGCCATAAGCCAACCAAACTGCGGAGCAGTGAGCCAGCCACGCATGGGGCCGTTGGCATCGCCGCCGCCGAAAGCGTTTACCAGCGGCATAAAGAGCAACAAGGCTACGAACGACCCAAGATAAGCAAAGGTCATGCGGTAAGTGGCTAGCGTGTTGCGGTGTGCAGGGTCGGGACTCATCACGCCCAACAACGAGGCGTATGGCACATTGATGGCCGAATACACCATCATCATCAGTCCGTAAGTAATAAAGGCGTAGACGATTTTCCCCGTCTCGTCCATCGGTGGGGTAAGGAATGTTAGCACGCCGATAGCTCCGAAGGGCACGGCCAGATAGAGCAAGTACGGGCGAAAGCGCCCCCAACGCGACGAGGTGCGGTCGGCCACGGCTCCAACGATGGGGTCGAAGAACGAGTCCCATACGCGAGTGATGGCGAACATGGTGCCAACAATGGCGGCCGAGATGCCAAATACGTCGGTGTAGAATATCATGAGATAGGCTCCGAAGAGTTTCCAAAACATCGACGACGACATGTCGCCCAGTCCGTAACCTATCTTTTCGCTAAGCCCAATCTTCATAATGCGCGGTTTTTGGCAATCAGTTTCTTAATGGTTTCAACACTGGCGGCGGTGGTTAGTCCGTCTTGCGGCGTGTGTAAGCAATAGTCTACCAACCGCTCAATGGTCGACGTGGCCACGTGCATGCGTGTGTCCGACGAGGCGTAATAGATAAACACGCGCCCATCTTCGTCGGCAATCCACCCATTAGAGAACGTCACATTCATCACGTCGCCCACATATTCGCCGCCTTGTGGCACCAAAAGGTAGCCGCCTGGCTGAGCAATCATCCGCGTGGGGTCGTCAAGTGCGGTCATATACATATAAAGAACGTAGCGCAATCCGCTGGCGCAACCCCTCACGCCGTGTGCCAAATGCAGCCAACCTTGCGGCGTTTTGATGGGATGTGGCCCTTCGCCGTTCTTCATTTCCATGATGGTATGGTAGTGGCGCGGGTTGATAATGGTTTCTTCGTGCACCTCGGCGTGGGTTATATCGTCCACCAATGCCCAGCCGATGCCACCTCCCGACCCCGTGTCGATAAAGCCATCTTGCGGACGAGTGTAGAAAGCGTACTTGCCATCAACGAACTCGGGGTGCAAAACAACGTTGCGTTGCTGACTCCGCGCTTTAAGATCGGGCAGTCGTTCCCACGTTTTCAGGTCGCGGGTACGTGCTATTCCGGCCGTGGCCGTGGCTGCCGAGAGGTCGTTGGGCTTGCTGTCGTCGTGGCGTTCGGCACAAAACACACCGTAGATGTAGCCATCCTCATGCTGGGTAAGGCGCATATCGTAGATGTTTGTTGCGGGATTGTCGGTTTCGGGCATGGTTATCGGCTCGTCCCAAAAGCGGAAATTGTCTACACCGTTTGGGGTTTCGGCCCCGGCAAAAAAGCTTTTTTGGTCGGCACCTTCAACACGAACCACCAACAGATACTTGTCGCCCCACTTCATTGCGCCTGCATTAAGCGTGGCATTCATCATGATGCGTTGCATCAAGTGGGGGTTGGTGCGTTCGTCCATGTCGTAACGCCACTCCAAAGGCGTATGTTCGGCCGTCAATATAGGGTTTGCATAGCGTTCGTAAATGCCGTTGCCATGCGCTAACATTTGGTTAGGGGAGGTGAGCAATGCCTCGTGGCGTTGGCGAAGTGCATTGAGTTTTGAATTGAATGTTGACATATTTGTGAGTTTATGATTTGGGGAGTTAATGAGTTTATGAGTTTGGGGTGTTAATGAGTTTATGAGTTGGGGGTGTTTGTA
>CAUPVH010000142.1:0-5322 GCA_963514635.1 uncultured Prevotella sp.
GTTCACTATGCTCCTTCAAGAAGTAAGCAAAACCCACGCAGCTAAAAGCTAAATACAGTAAAGGTAATTGTTAGAACCTGCCTTAAACCCAAACAAACCAGTACGCCCCAGGCCTATTGTGCCACCTGCCAGACAGGCTAGCTTGCTCCTTGCGCTAGCCAGTCTAAGCGGCGTACACTTTTCTTTTCCACCTTAAAGCGTGCCGCCCACGCCCTTAAACTTCTCTACAAAATCCATGATTTTTTGCAGCACCGTTCGCTTTTTAGGTAGGAATTGCGGATTTAGCGGACTCATTTTGGGGAGTATCTCATTGAGGTCGGTGCCGTTTACGCTGGCATATTCGTTTTTAAGCGACCTTTGCATATATCGTTTGGCAGCCTCCACGTTCAGCCGTTCATCGGCTATAAGTTTCTCCGCCTCTATCTTCTGCTGTTGTTGTGCATAGTCAAAAAAGGCATCGATAATACCTGCCTTGTCCTCAATGTCCTCCAAATCGGTTTGGTTAATGAAGTCTACCACCAAGCTTTCTTTCGCCCTATTGCCGATGCTCGACCTAATCAGCCTACGCACCTCGTCAATCAGCGCATCCTTATCCTTAGTTTTCTGGTTATGCTCAAACACCAATTCCAGAATATAGTCAAGATTAATTTCCTGCGATTTCAGCAAGTCAACCTCAAACACCACGTCGTCCCAGTCTACCTTTATCTCGCCTGGTTTATCCTCACCGCCTTGTCTTCTCAACCACTCGCGTATGTCGTTGTAAGTCGAGCGATAGTCTTGTGCGGCCCTATCAGCAAGCACATCCACCGCCATCATCTCCTCCACCTGCTGGGCAGTTAAGAAATGTGCATCCCTAAACGCCTCCACAGCGGCGGCATCCGCCTTATCAATGTGCTGCAAGTCTTTCATTTGTGTAAACTCATCGTAGTTTTGCAGCACGTTTTCAACCTTCAGATACTCGCCAAACAGTTTCACAAACGCCTTTTTATCGGCATCCGTTTCAATCTCTGTTGGGTCTGGAAACTGCTCTTTCAACTGCTTAACCACCTCCACATAGCCCCGTTTTGCCTCGCCCGACACAATATCCATAAAGCCCAACATATACTCGTTGTAGCTTTTTTCGAGCACCACGTTCTTCGTATTGGCATCGCCAAACAGGCTAATGGCATCTACCGTTGCCTGTTCAAGGTCTCTAAACGTAATGATGTTGCCAAAGGTTTTTGTGGCATCGTAAATGCGATTGGTACGCGAGAAAGCCTGAATCAGCCCATGATAGCGCAAATTTTTATCCACAAACAAGGTGTTGAGCGTGGGCGCATCAAAGCCCGTAAGGAACATACCCACCACGATAAGCAAGTCTACTTCTTGGTTTTTCACCCTATCAGAGAGGTTGCGATAATAGTTTTGAAACCCATTACTATCCACGCTGTAATTGGTTTTAAACATGGCGTTATAGTCGTTTATGGCCATCGTTAGAAACTCTTTGGCGCTGCTGTTCATGGCCGTAACCTCAAAGTTCTCGTCTGCTATTTCGCCCGCTGCCGCTTGTTCTTCGTTAGCCGCAAACGAAAAGATGGTGGCAATCTTCAGTTTCTTATCGCTGTCGCGTTGTTGTTTGTTCAGTTCTTCGTAATACAGCTTGGCAGCCTCAACGCTGCTCACGGCAAACATGGCATTAAACCCCTTGCCGTTGCCTGCGCTTCGGTGGGTTTTTATCCTAAAATTTTGCAGCACATATTGCGACACCTCCTTAATACGTTCGGGGTGAAGCAGCAGCTTTGCGTTTTCGGCAGCCTTCAGTTTCAGTTCGTCTTGTTCGGTTTCGATGCTCTTAAACTGTGGCCGCACGGCGTTATAGTCCACCTTAAACTTCAACACCTTCTCGTCTCTTATGGCATCGGTAATAACATAGGCGTGCAATTCTCTTCCAAAAACGTGGGCCGTTGTTTCTGCTCCTGCTGCATTTTCGGGGAAGATGGGCGTGCCCGTAAAGCCGAATTGGTAAAAGCGCTTAAACTTTCGTTGCAGGTTTTTCTGTGCCTCGCCAAACTGCGAGCGATGGCATTCGTCGAAGATAAACACCACCTGCTGACCATAAACCTCCAAGTTGGCTTCGCTCTTCATCAGGTTGTTCAGCTTCTGAATGGTGGTAACGATAATGCGGTTGTCTTTTTTCAGGATGTTTCGTTTCAGTTCTGCCGTGCTTATCGACCCGTTTACGCTGTCGGGCGCAAACTTATTATACTCTCTCATCGTTTGGTGGTCAAGGTCTTTGCGGTCTACCACAAAAAACACCTTATCTATAAAGTCGAGCTCTGTGGCAAGTCGTGCAGCCTTAAAGCTGGTAAGTGTCTTACCGCTCCCCGTTGTGTGCCACACATAGCCCCAGCCTTCGGGCTTGCTCCACAGCTTGGCTTGATACGAGCTTTTAATCTTCCATATCAGCCTTTCGGTGGCAGCAATTTGATAAGGGCGCATAATCAGCAGCGTGTCGGTAACGTCGAACACCGAGTAAGTGAACAGCACCTGCATCAAGGTGTTTTTCTGTAAGAACGTGGCGGTGAAGTCTTTCAGGTCGTTTATGCGCTTATTATCAAAGGTAGCCCAGTTCATGGTAAAGTCGAAACTGTTTTTGTTTCGCTTTACGGTATTGGCAAAATATCGCGTATCCGTGCCATTAGATATAACAAATATTTGCAAGTACTTATACAGCGAGCAATCGCTGTTAAAGCTTTCTTTGCTATATCTGTGCACTTGGTTAAAGGCTTCGCGTATGTTTACGCCCCGTTTTTTCAGTTCCACTTGCACCATGGGCAGCCCGTTAACCAGTATGGTAACATCATATCTGTTGGCTTGCGTGCCTGTTTGTTCAAACTGGTTAATCACCTGCAGCTTGTTTCGTGCATGGTTTTGTTTGTCAATCAGCGTGATGTTTTGCAGGTGTCCGTCGTCGAAGGTGAAGTCGTACACGCAGCATCCTTGTATTTTCCGTGTTTGGTCTGTTATGCTGTCGTTCTCTTTATTGAGAAATTCTTCGTTAAAACGCTTCCATTCGGCATCTGTAAACACGATGTTGTTAAGCGTTTGCAGCTGCACCCGCGCATTATCGAGCAAGGCTTGGGGCGAATTAAGGTTGGGCAAATACTCGTAGCCTTGGTTTCGTAGGTCGGTAATAAGTTCGCTTTCCAGTTGTGCTTCCGTTTGATAACCCGCTGGCGTTTCGTTCAGCATGGCAGCCTTGGTGTAGCTGTTTAGCACAATAAAGTTTTGCAATTCTGCTATGGTGGCGTATTGTGTCATTGTGTATTTGTTTTGTATCTTAAAAGTTTTCTATCATCATTTTGTAGCCTTTGCAGCCGCTTAGTGCGTTAGGGCTAGGTTTTGGGCAGTGGTTAAGCGAACGACAGTAATTGGTTGCGATAATATTCGTATTGCTTTCTACGCAATGCTATCTCCTTGGGCAAGCCCTCGCTGATGGAAGTGGTTAGGGCTTCAAACTTATCAAGGATAGAAACAATGCGGTGTTGCTCGGCGAGAGAGGGGATGGGGAAAGGTTGTTTTTTAAGCCGCTCTATTTCTACAGATGGAAAACTACTTACGTTTACATTTTGCTTACACCATTCATCTATAATAAAGAAATAGTAATAAACAAACTTAGTTAATAGTTTATCCTCCATCGAATTACGAACTCTAAAATTTGTAAATCTTTGATTTGCTAGTGCATTTGATAAAATCAATGCATGCTCGCCGATGGTTGCTGTTGTTGCCATTATTATAGAACCTGCCATGAATAATCCCTTACCTTTGATAGCTTGTGGAGTTACATGTTGAATAGAATCCTTTAATACACCTCCATTAGCACGAATATCTTCCATACGAAACCATGGAATAGTTCCATTCTCCCAAAAAGCAGCATTAGCTTTTGAGGGGGTATATCCATTTCTTGTTTCGAATACCTCATCCAATGTCAACCATGATACACTATTTAACTTTTGCCCCCCTCTTTAACATATCGAAAGATAACAGTTGGTTGCGATAATACTCATACTGCCGCTTGCGGCAGTCCAGCTCCGCTTTCAGCGTAGTAAATTTATCGAGAATGCGTACTATTTCTTCTTGAACATAAAGAGGAGGGATGGGGATCTTTATTTTTTTTACTATTCCTGCATTTATATTTGTCTGAGAACCTGCTCCCAAAGATTTAATATATTCGTATTGGCTTGACAAATAGTGATAAATATATCTATAATACGCAATATTATCATTCACTTCTATATTAGCGCAAGCCTGATTTGTGGTCAAAGGTATTTTATTGATGCCAACGCGCCCCACTGTTGCACCATACATGGCAACAATTATGCAATTAGCAGGGATATATTTTGCACTTGATGAGTTCAATCCTTCTTCTGTTATTTTTATCCCAGTATCCCATATTTCCCTGAAGTTTACCTCTTGTGTTCTAAGCCAAGGTATATTTCCACCATAATATGCAGCAACATTTGAACGTGGAGTTCCACCAGAAGATATGTTTTTACTGATTTCTTCTACCGTCATCCATTTCACCTCTGCCCCATTAAGCAACTTCTCAATATATTTCATGCTTCCAGTTGTTTAATAATTTCGTCGATGTCGGCCCTAAGCGTATCGATGCGTTTCACGGTTTGCGCCACCTCGCTGTTAAGCTTTGCAATGTCTATCACCTCGCGCGTGTCTTCGGCCTCCACATACGAACTAACCGACAGGTTATAATCGTTCTCGGCAATGGCCTGATGGTTAACCGAGGTGGCCACATATTGCACATCGGCCTTTGCAGCAAAGATGTCTACAATGCGGTCGATGTGCTGGGGCAACAACACATTGTTGTTGGTTTCTTTCTTATAAAAGGCTTCGCCACTGGCATCGATAAACTGCGTGCGGGTGTCGGGCTTATGTTTAGACAGCACCAAGATGTTAACGGCAATGCTAGTGCCATAAAACAAGTTGGGCGGAAGGGCGATAACCGTTTCCACAAAGTTGTTGTCCACCAGATACTGCCTTATTTTCTGCTCGGCACCGCCACGATAAAACACACCGGGGAAACACACAATGGCAGCACGACCACGAGCCGAAAGGTAGTTAAGGGCATGCAACACAAAAGCAAAGTCGGCCTTAGACTTGGGTGCCAACACGCCAGCAGGGGCAAAACGTGCGTCGTTGATAAGCGTGGGGTCGCCCGCGCCCACCCAAGTCACCGAATAAGGTGGGTTAGAAACAATGGCATCGAAAGGCTTATCGTTGCCGTATTGGGGATTTAGCAGCGTGTCGCCTAGCGCAATGTGAAAC